>DAIRSD010000005.1:0-3425 GCA_036804625.1 Aureliella sp.
TAGCCCCCCAGCCCCTCCTCGTAGAACTTGAGGAACCGGCCCGCCTGGCCGTCGCAGATGCGGCCCTCGCGGACCGCCTGCTCGATCGCGTCGCTTTGATTGATCAGCGATCTCAGGGCTTCATCGGATCGGTAGTTGTCCAAGCTGGCCAGAGCATTCAGGCAGCCTTCTCGCAGTTCGGGCTGGCTGACCGCAAGTTCGGCCAGAACCGAAGCGGCCCTGTCATCTGCAAGATAGGCTAAAGAACGAGCGCAACAAAACTGGATCGTTGCGGCATCGCTATGGATCTGTCTGTCCAAATTGTCTTTCGAGCTTTCTCCCAGTGCTTCCAAATCCCAACAGGCTTGTCTCACCGTGGCGACCTGTTGAATTTGTTGACTCAGGGCCTCAATGCGCTCGGCCTGTTGCGATTCGGACTCATTAAATCGAATCCGCAAGATGACGTTCATCAAGTGATAAGGGTCCAGGCTATAACGCGGCGGGATCTTGATCTCGATGTAGTCGTCGCTAACCGGAGTAGCGATCCCAGTTTGCTTGGTACCGTCAAAATGAGTGAAACGATGATTGATGGCTGGAACGACAGCAGCCATTGTGAGAGCGTCGGCAAATTCTGGCGATAAACTAATTCCCAGGTCGCGTTCTTTCAGCAAACGAGCACCACCGACGACCACCGCTTCCAGTTTGGCCTGCGGTTCTTGGCTGCCAGTGAACTGTGCCTGGGTAACTAAAGAACCTTCCGCTTTAGCGCGGTCAAAGCTCTCTCGCACTCGTCCGCCCAGCACACCCGTTTCTACAAGCGACGTTTCACGCAGCCAGCCCTGGGCCAGATCAGTGGCGTGGGCCTGGGCCGATAACTTGACAGCTACATTCAGTCGATCCCCTTTGCGCACTGCCGGTGGGATAGCTGCTACGACGGCTACCATCGCCGTTTCGTTAGAATCTAGAAAGGTGTTCGTATCTTTCACGTCATGGCGACGCATGGTGTCCAGCATGCGCTCGCGTTGAGGGCTTGGGTCCACTTTGCCACCCGTTCCAGGCAGGTGACTGACCAGAGCGATGTTTTCCAGCGAGCCATAGGATAATTGGCGAGCGCCTCCAATTTCGATGATCGACTTGGGGCGATTCTCAGCTTCCAATCGCTTGCGTATCTTGTCCCGCCTAGATTCAGCCTGATTCGCTTTGTTGGGTCGAAACCAGGCCGTCGTGCAACCGCTTGATAGTCCAGCCACAAGCAGCAGCAAGCAAAATAGGGTTCTACAACTCGAAAGCATCCTTGCCTCGACATTCTTGTTCGGATAGCCGTCTACAGCCTTTCAGCGAGGGCCGCTTGTGCAACTGGAGAGGTTACAAAAGCCAGTGGAATCGCGTCAAGCCAGGAAAAGTTTGGTGATAGACCGACCATTTGCTAGCTTCCGGGGAAGATCGAGATTTTTCACAGGCGTAAGTCGCTTGTTGGTAAGGACCTAGGCGATTTTCCACTAGGAATGCTCGGTGGCGACTATTGACTAGGATGCCTGGGTAGATATCTTTTGGGGATCTGTGGGACGCAGTGGTGGGAAATGGGGCTGTCAGGTGTGCTAACGCACTACGGCTCGGAATGAACCGTATGCTAACGCACTACGGTTTTGAAAGTGGGTTCGATTCGCTTAAGATTGGTTTCCGAGTTTTCACGATGCTCCTGACAGGCAGTTACCGACGAAATTTGGATGACAAAATGCGTTTGGCATTGCCCAAGCCGCTCAGAGAGGCCCTTGGTTTTCCCCATCCGATCAGTCTGTTTCTTGCACCGGGTACGGATCAGTCGCTGGCAATTTATCCACTTGGCGTCTTGGAGCAGATTGGAACGGCACTTGGGGCGCTTAGTCCGGCAGGTAAGGAATCAAGGGCTTTCAGTAGGCTTTTTTATGCACAGGCTCAACCCGCTGAAGTTGATCGCAATGGGCGATTGAGGATTCCGGTAGAGCTGGCGAAATGGGCTGGCTTGGTAAGTGAAGTGGTTGTGGTTGGAGTGCGTGATCGGATCGAAGTTTGGGACTCAGTCGTCTGGGATCGATTCTTGGAACAGAATCAGCCGGTTTACGATAGTCTTGCCGAAGCGGTTTGGAATCAAGCGATGGGCTGACGATGACGGGCTGATAGTTGGCAACCTGTGCTTATTCTTCGCCGACAGGATTCAGAAATTTTAGCATTTTGTTAATTAGTACACATGGTTAATTAGTACACATGGGAGTTCAACCCCGTTCCAGCCATCGGCCACCGGCTGGATAGCCACAGATCAGTCTCCAAAGTAGCCGGCAGCAAGCGGCTTGGGACTGATGGGTTGAGCTTACTCTACGTCAAGGATGAGTAGAGGGTGTGAGAACGTCAGGGCAGCTTTGCCTTGACGTTCTGACGCGGCCAATAACGGGAAGCACGGATGTTTCCCGGCCGGTCGCATCAGAAAGTTCATAGACGCAATCGCATGAGTTCAACGATCCACGTTCCCGTAATGGCCAGCGAAGTGCTGCAAATGGGCCAGCCTGCGGAAGGGCAGACTTGGGTGGATGGAACGGGAGGTGGCGGAGGCCATTCGCAGTTGTTGTGGCGGCAACTGGGAACTCGAGGAAGACTGTTGATCGTGGACCGCGATCCCTTAGCTGTGGACCGTCTTAGGCAACATTTTCCCAGCGAGGTCCAGGTGCGACACGCGCGTTATGACCAAGTGCCTGAGTTGCTTGAGCAGTTAGGATGGCCAGCGGTCGACGGAGTGCTTCTAGATTTGGGACTCAGCTCGGATCAGTTGGCGGATCGCGAGCGAGGCTTCAGCTTTCAGTGGGATGGACCGCTAGACATGCGGTTTGATCCGACGGAAGGGCAGCCGGCGTGGCAGTGGTTGGCAAAGGTCGATGAGCGGACACTGGCCGACGCGATCTTTCAGTACGGCGAAGAGCGTTTTAGTCGACGCATTGCACGTTGTGTGGTCGAGCGACGCCGCAAGGAGAAGTTACGGACCGCCGCGCAGTTGCGTGAATTGATCTACAGTTGTGTGCCGGCTGGTCGTCCCAGCAAGCAGGGGCGAAAACATGGCCGAGTCGATCCGGCGACTCGGACTTTTCAAGCTCTGCGAATTGTGGTCAACCAGGAGTTGTCCATTCTGGATCGAGCCATGCGGTTGCTGCCCAACTGCCTGGCAACGGGTGGACGCTTGATGGTTATCAGCTTTCACTCGTTAGAGGATCGAATTGTCAAGCAGGCGCTTCGTAGCGATCCTAGACTCGAGCAGGTGACCAAGAAGCCTGTGCCAGCCAGTCTTCAGGAGATTTCGCAGAACCCGCGTTCGCGAAGTGCCAAGCTGCGCGTCGCGTGTCGCGTTGAAGATTTGCCATCGTAGTGGAATTCAACAGAATTCCCAATTCAACAGAATTCCCAATTCAACAGAATTCCCA
>DAIRSD010000005.1:3525-32188 GCA_036804625.1 Aureliella sp.
TGGAATTCAACAGAATTCCCAATTCAACAGAATTCCCAATTCAACAGAATTCCCAGTTTGCCAGGATTCCCAATTCGCCAAAACCCCCGATTCAGGAGAATTGACTGCTCTTGATGCGAGCTGCTGGCTCCTGCTACCTATTGTCAGAAAATTCACTTTTGCACTAGGAGCCCGACCATGCATGTGAAAAAACGGATTCAACAGTTCTTATTGGCGGTATCTATCGGTATGCTTTCTGGCCAGTTCGCTGCGACGGCTTGGTCCCAGGCCTGGCTGAATGACAACTCGTCGCGAACACCGCCTATGCCCACAGTACCCGAAGAGGGGCTGATGGAGCCTCCGCCGCCTCTGGGGGATCTGCCGCCATCGGTCTTTGACGCTCCGCAGACTCAGCAGGTATCAGGGCCTGTTTGGTATTATCCCTGGACCTGGTTGCCGTTAGATGGCTGGGAGAACAGCGCTGAGCTTGGGCTGAACGGAGCTACTGGAAATACCGAGTCGCTCACGATACAAAGCGGTGCCAGATTCAAGCGAAAGACCGACATCAATATGTTTGAGTTGCGATTGCTGCAAAATCGAACTCATAATACCGGCGTTATCGCTCAGAATAATGTGCTGCTGTATGCGGATTATGAGCGCAATATGGGGCAGTCGAAATGGAGCTACTTTATCAAGCAAGGCTTGGAGTATGACGAACTTCGCGCATTTGATCTAAGATACTTCATCAATAGCGGTTTGAGCTACAAATGGATCGACGCAGACGGACTCTTGCTATCAACTCGGTTTGGAGCTGGTGCATCGAAAGAATTTGGAGGAGTTAGCGACCAGTGGGTCCCTGAAGCGCTATTTGGTGCCACTTATGAGCATCAATTCAACAAACGCAACAAGCTGGTTGCCAAGGTTGACTACTACCCTGCTTGGGAAGATTTTGCTGACTATCGAACGATCACCGATTTGGCCTGGGAGTACTTACTGAGCGAAGAACGCAATTTGTCGCTCAAGCTGGGGGCTCTGCATCGTCACGATAGTATTCCAACTGGAGCCGCGCGACCAAACGATTTGAATTATTCAGCAATGTTACTATACAAATTCTAGAACTAGGCTTCGTTTCCGCACTTCTCGCAAGAGCGTGGGATGCGGGGAAAAACGCTATTTGGTGACGGTAGCCTCCAGAAATTGCAAGTTTATAAACAGAGCCTACTTGTTTTCCTCATCGGAT
Organism: Aureliella sp.; assembly: GCA_036804625.1. Classification (GTDB taxonomy): domain Bacteria; phylum Planctomycetota; class Planctomycetia; order Pirellulales; family Pirellulaceae; genus Aureliella. Next base: position 4,745 of record DAIRSD010000005.1, read on the forward strand.
GAAGCGGGCGTCCAGTAAAGTTCAATATCACTGGGCATGTCGCGCACGGCTTGGTCGAGTTGTTCGAGATCTTTCTTGCTGTTTATTTTGCTTCGCAAATCCAGCGCTTTGCGCACATTTTGTTTCATAGCGTCGCGATGGTCTCTACTACGCTCGACAATCGCCAGTTCCAGCCACGCATAAGCCTGAATCAGTGGCAACATTTGACGATCATGGGTGATGCTAACTAGTCGCCGCGTAGCCTGATCCAGATCGCCTGCCTTTTCAAACAGTCTGGCCATCTGCAACTGGGCTAGTCCGCCGTACAACCGGTTCATCGGATCTCCTGAGGCGGGGAAATAGTGTCCAACCGCTTCCCAAATGGCGACACGACCGCTGGACTGGTTTAGCAAGGCCCAAACATACTGCTGACGGACATCAGACTGTCGTGGAATATCCTGGTAGACCGCTTGCTTTACCGCCAGGATCTGGTCTGGCGCAGGCCATGACAAGCCAAGCTTGGCCAGCCCTGCTCCACGCAACCCAACCCAAAACGCAAGTCCAAGCAGTGCAGAAACGACCAGGATCAGGGTTGCCCAACTAGTGCGTGAAGTCGAAGGCGCGGCAGCCAGTAGCGTTTGCAGTTTCTGAGTTGCTGCATTCAATTCTGGCTGATGACTTCGTTGCTGCAACAAGGATACGTCGGGCATTGGAATGATACGGTCTGGCCAGCATTTCACCAAATCCTGCCGATGATGCTCGTATAGATAATCCAAGACTTGGCTTGGGCTGCTGAACCGATCGGCTGGCGCTTTAGCCAATAGTCGGCGCAGCAATTTTTGTAAGGATTTCGGCACGTCCTCCCTAAGAGGTTCGAGATCTGGCAATGGAGCCTGAACATGTTGCATGGCCAGCGCCAGCGCAGTCTCGCCTTGAAAGGGAGGCCTACCGTAAAGGACATGAAACAAGGTGACCCCTAAAGAATAGAGGTCGCTTCGGATGTCCAGCGGACCACCTTGGATCTGTTCGGGGCTCATGTACATCGGTGTGCCAAGGGTCGTTCCTGGATGAGTTAGTTGCAGATCATCGCCCATCTGAATATGGGCCAATCCAAAATCGGTGACCTTCACTTCGCCATCCCGGGTTAACATGATGTTTTCCGGTTTGATGTCTCGGTGAATGATGCCGACATTGGCCGATTTATTCAGAGCTGCAAGAACCTGCAGAAGGATGCTGATCGTTTCAGCAATTGGCAATTGTCGACCAGGCTTTGCGTTGAAGTTGGGGTTCGATGATTCGTCAATTGGGGCCGATTCGTTTGGTGGCGATAATTCGGATACTTGATCGGCAAGATAGCTTCGTAGATTGATGCCAGGGATATATTCTTGAGCGATGTATCGAAGTAAGCCGTCCTGACCGATGTTGTAGATTTGTACGATATTGGGATGCACTAATGCTGCGGCTGCCTTGGCCTCCTGTTGAAAACGTTGTTGATAGGTGCTGTCGTCGGCCAAGACCGTTCGCAATACTTTTAAAGCAACTGCGCGATCCAGTCGCTGGTCGATAGCATAATAGACGTCTGCCATGCCTCCGCTGCCCAGCGACCTCTCGATACGGTAGTCGCCAACAAGATGGCCAGCGGTTAGTTTATGTCCCAATTCAGGGCGGTTTTCTGACATGAACTATTATCCGTAAATGGATTGCCAAACGGCCCGATGCTAGTCGATAAGCAACTAATGACCCGTTTGCAAATACGTTGCTTAATCAGCCGAAATCGCGTTAGGGTCCTGTTGCCGCGAAAACCGGGTGCAAACGCACTCCGTCTGATGGCAGGTTCGGTAGTTCGTATGCAAACGGCCCCAGGATAACTTATCATACGCCTCCCAACGCCAAAGTGTTACCCCACTGCCCACTGCCTACAGCCTACAGCCTACTCCCCACTGCCTTCCTCACCATCTCAGTCAGCTCGATAAACTGTTGTGGAGAAAGCTCTTCAGCCCTTGCGTTGGCTGCCAATTCCATTTCGGCTAGAACTTCGTCCACTTGCGGCTTGGTCAATAGTTCCTTGACTGCACTGTGCAGGGCTGACCTAAGGAACTTCCGGCGATGGAGAAAAATCTTGCGTGTCAAATCATGAAAAAAGGCGCGATCCGGAATACGATCGCGCAGCACTCGCTCGGGGCGAACGTCGATGATGGCCGATTCCACCTTCGGTTTAGGCCAAAATACGTTGGGTGACATCGTGCGTACGATGGACGCTTGGCACTGTGACTGAATCCACACCGACAGCGCGCTGTAATCTTTGGTGCATGGTTTGGCACAGATGCGTTCGGCCAATTCACGCTGAATGGTCACGACGATACGGCTGGGCCACGGTTCGATGTCCAGTAGGTTGGAGATAATTGGCGTGGCCACATTGTACGGAAGATTGGCGACCAGTTTCAAACGACCGCCTTGAATCTGGCTGATCTGTTGCTGAAGCGTTTGAATAACCATTGGATGCAAGCGATTTTTGCCTTTAAGCGCATCTTGCTCAAGCAGCGTCACGTTTTCAAGAGACTCAAACTCATGCCGCGCCATGGGGGCTAGATTGTGATCGATCTCAACCGTCACCACATGGCCCGCGCGGCCGGCCATCATTGTTGTCAGTGAACCTAGTCCGGTGCCTACCTCCAAGACGACGTCGCGACGATTCAGTTCCGCTGAATCGGCAATCAATTGAACCAGATTGAGATCGATCAAGAAATTCTGGCCGAATCGAGTAAGCGGCTGAAGTCGAGCTTTTTTGAAATGCTGCTGCAAATAGGTAAGGGTTTGACGTTCCGACATGCGGTTGAAGACCTTTGTATTGGTTACGCAGCGCCGATGAGCTGCAAAAATGGGTGCGACGCGGTGCTAGTTCAGTGTAACTGCCATCAGCAATTGGCGCTGCACATATTTGGCAAGAATGTCTGTTTCTAAGTTCACCAGATCGCCGACCGCGAGCTGCCCTAGTGTGGTCATAGCCAAAGTGTGGGGGATGAGAGCAACAGAAAACTGAGTCGAGTCCACATGGACCAAGGTTAGGCTAACACCGTCGACGGTTATGGATCCCTTGGGTGCCATCTGACGCATCAGATCGACATCGGCTTCAATGAAGATGTTTGACCACTCGGCCTGATCCGATCGACTAGCGACTTTGCCCAATCCATCGATATGGCCGGTGACCAAATGCCCACCCAAGCGGTCGGACAGTCGCAAGGATCGCTCGCAGTTGACTGAATGCCCGCTTTTGAGTTGTCCCAACGTGGTTCGCGAAAGCGTCTCCAGGCCGGCCTGAAAGGACATCGATTGTTGATCGAAGGCCACCACCGTCAAGCAGCACCCTTGAACGCAGATGCTGTCGCCCAATTGTATATCGTCCATCCGTTCAGGACGCTGCAATACGATGCGAACTGCCGCTGGCTCAGGCTGGATCGCCAGGACTGCGGCTTTAGCTTCGACTAATCCTGAGAACATGGTTTCTACGATTGTGATTTGCGTTCAGTTTGGGAACTCGGGTTCCTTGCCACCGCAAAGTGGTGTGATTGAGGCTTACGAGCCGTCCATATTAACAAGATTTTACCGATCCGACGAGCCGAGACAAAATTGGCAAGCGGTCTGGCACTTTCCATCGGTTTGCGCACAATATCGCCAAACCGATGACGGAAGCATTTTAGACTCTTAATTTTGTAGCGAAGGTGACAAGATGAGTATTATTCAAGGTGTACAAGCAAGGCAAATTCTGGACAGCCGAGGCAATCCAACCGTTGAGGTGGAAGTCGAACTCATGGACGGCTCGTTCGGCCGAGCGGCGGTCCCTAGTGGTGCCAGTACGGGAGCTCACGAGGCATGGGAGCTACGCGATGGTGACAAGGCGGTATTTTTGGGAAAGGGAGTCTCGAAGGCGGTAGAACATGTTAATGGGGAAATCGCCGACGCTTTGATTGGCCTGGATGCCGTATCGCAACGAGATATCGATCGAATGATGACCGAGCTGGACGGAACGCCAAACAAAAAACGCTTGGGAGCCAACGCCATACTTGGTGCTTCGATGGCTGTAGCGAAAGCTGCAGCCAGTTACTGTCAACTGCCTTTGTACCGATACTTGGGCGGAACGGCGGCTCATATTTTGCCTGCCCCCATGATGAACATTGTCAATGGCGGGCAGCACGCAGACAATTCGGTCGATGTACAGGAGTTCATGGTCATGCCCTTGGGTTTTGACTCATTTGCCGAAGCCCTACGCGCTGGTGTGGAGACATTTCATCACTTGAAGAAGGTGTTGTCCAGTCGCAAGCTGAACACCGCCGTTGGTGATGAAGGTGGGTTTGCCCCGGACCTAGGCAGCAATCAAGAAGCACTGGACTTGATTATGGAAGCGATCAGCCAAGCGGGTTACAAAGCTGGCGAGCAGATGTTTATCGCTCTGGACGTAGCGGCCACCGAGTTCTACGACGAAAAAGCCAAGGTTTACACCATCGACGGCAAAAAGCTGTCTGGAGCCGAGATGGTTGGTTTCTTGGAAGATTGGGTGGACAAGTACCCGATTTGTTCCATCGAAGATGGTTGTTCAGAAGACGACTGGGAAAGCTGGAAGTTGCTGACCGATCGCGTAGGGCACAAGGTGCAATTGGTGGGTGACGACCTGTTTGTCACCAACGTTCAGCGATTGCAGCGCGGGATCGATCAGGGAATCGCCAACAGCATTTTGATCAAAGTGAACCAAATCGGCAGCGTCACCGAGACGCTGGACGCCATTCAGTTGGCCGGTCGTAACGGCTACACATCGATCTCTAGCCATCGAAGCGGCGAGACCGAAGATGCGACCATTGCCGATCTTGCAGTCGGTTTATCGACAGGTCAAATCAAGACCGGTTCCGCCTCACGCAGCGATCGCATGGCCAAGTACAACCAACTCCTACGAATCGAAGAGGAGTTAGGTGATTCCGCAGTTTACGGCGGTCCAATGTTCAAACGCCGCAAGTAGTCCAGGTTGACCGGACCGGAGGTTCGTTATAGCAAATACTCGCCAGCCGAAATTCGCTGGATCTCAAAAATCTGGCCAGGCACAAGACGATCTTCCTCCCGTAGTTCAGCAGGCAAAACAATCTGACCCTTGGAAGTTAATCGAGTGTTCATCACATAAGTAAGATCCAGTCTTACGATTGGCCCGTCAAGCGAATTCCAAATCGATTCGTTTCTCGATTTCTCGTAGTGGTGTGCATGCATTCTGTTGACTGGATGGTTAGGTTGACTGGGTAGTCTGTCCGGTTCTGACGATTGTAACGAATTTTATACCTTTACCTTCTCCGATAAATGTACCCGTTAGGAGCCAAATTCCGCTCTGGTCCTTTGAGTACGACCTGCGCCGGCTCAACCAGAAACCTGTCATTTATGGAGAGCTGTAATGAAGATTCGTAGGACCGCAATGCTGATCGCAGTGACAATGCTTGCAATCGCCGTGGATTCCCGACTGGGATTATCCGAATCCGCAGGCGAGGCAACGAGAATAGACCAAGCTCTGATGGGGACTAGCCAAGCAAGCGCTCCTATTGTCTCCGCGGCTGTGTTTCGATCGCAGCACACCAGCGCCATGCGAAGTCATGATCTGACGGCGAATGTGTCAGTTGTACCCGTGGGCCATCAGGAAAACGACCAGTCAGAAGATCACTATTCTGCATCAGGCGGAGTTGAATTCGGATCCAATGGCACAAGTGCATCCTTTTGCACCGCCAGCAAAAATACGGATTGCGACGTCTATTGCACTGGTGGGTCTTTATGCGGTTCTAACTGCTGTCAGCCTTGGTGGGCACACAAACATGGCATGTTTGGGGAGCTGTTGTATTTGTTCGCTGGAGGTTCTGACACGATTTACGCGGGTGAACAGAGCGGACTGCTACCCTCATCTTCCCCAACAGGCCCCATCGGGCGCACTGAAATCGGAGGAGAGGTGGGCTTCAGGACCGGCTTCTCGTATGCCATTTCATGCAAGTCAAGCCTTGTGGCTTCCTATGCACGCTGGGATGGCGACGCTTTTAGCTCCATTGCAGCCAACGGCGCGAATCTACTCAGTTCTACAATTATCCATCCATCCACTGCTACAGTAGGATCTGACAGCTTAACGGCTAATGCCAATCAAGCGATCAGTTTCCAGAACATCGATTTGTTGTATCGTAGGATGCTTAGAGCTTCCGATTGCGGCGTTCTGAACATGAATTCTGGTTTACGTTATGGACAAATGGAGCAGGAGTTTACATCTCGTCAGACCATGTCGGTTGCCACCGGATTGACGACTGTGGATACCGAGGCCGACTTTAGCGGCTTTGGAATCATCAGCGGTTTGGACGGCGAACGTCGATCCGCAGATACGGGCTGCTTCGTTTATGGCAAGGCGATGGGTAGCTTGCTCGCAGGTAGCTGGCGAGCCGGGTATCGGCAAACCAATCAATTTGCAACCGGCGTCATTGCCAATCGATACGAGGACTTCCGAGTTAGTCCAGTGGTGGACACTGAACTTGGACTGGGCTGGAGAAGCCCTGGAGATCACCTGCGAATTTCAGCCGGTTATCTATTCAGCAGTTGGTTTAACGCAGTAAACAACCGCGACTACATCCAGGCGGTTCGTCGTGGCAATCTGCTGGAATTGGATCATTCTCTAACCTTTAGTGGTTTGACGTTCCGCACAGAGTTGCGATTCTAACACGATCAAGCAACTTTTGACCCCAAAAGAATCGGCCAGCGCTTTTCAAGTTGCTGGCTGATTGCATTTTTTCAAGTGCCTGGGAATTCTCAGTCCGCCAAGTTAATGCTAATTTCTTCGCGCAGCGCTGGATGACTTTGTTCTCTTCCTTTGCAACTCTTCCCAATCTGCTTCGGCCATTTGCGCGTACACTTGGTCTACCGATGCAACAAATGCATCGTGGTTGATCGTTTGCGATTCACCTTCCCCAGTGGCCGCAGGATTACGATTCAGTTCGTTGATAACAAGCAGTGCATCCAGAGCGGTGACACGTCGATCAGCAGAAGTATCCACTTTGGCACCGCCTACGGTGCGAAGTGCTGTGACGGGGTCGTTCCACGGAACCTGAGTCGTTGAGTTCAACTGATTGATGATTAGCAGTGCATCAATGGCGCTGACTCGGTTGTCTCCATTGACATCCAACGGGTTAGAAGTGCGGTGAAGTGCGTTATCTTGTGAAGCTTGTGAAGCGACTGCAGGCGGGTCAAAATTGCCAAAGACTGGAAGTGCGTAATCATCTCCAAACTCGGTGTACAGATCATTGCCAAGTGGATCCGGACTAAATGAATCAAAAACTTGGGCTGGGTTCGCATTCCCGCGATCCGAAACCCAGAAGAAAACTTCAGCCGAATCTCTCGGCAATACCCCGGCACGATCTTTGACCCACAGACCGATGTCATCAATTCCGTCTAGATTCAAATCTCCTTGGACTGGAATAGCTGTAAATCCGGTCAATCCGATAAATCGAGCTACATCGTCTTGTATGACACAAGTGTGATCAAAAGTACCATTGCGGTTGGTGTCGAACTGGAAAGTATTCGTGGAAGGAACAAAGGTAGCCAAATCGTCTGTCCCGTCACCATTAAAATCACCAACGATCGGCAAGCCATTGTGGTTTGCCTGTATCCGTTCGCCTAAGTCGATCAGATTATTTCCGTTTTGGTCAAGATACCAATAGGTTCCATCGAACAGTCCGATTTCATCGCCAGGTTTCGCGTTGCTGAAATCACCAGCTACGGGGATGCCATTGACCTGATACTGTGCAGGCATGATGGAAACAAAATCGGCCACACCGTCGTCATCCGTGTCTATAGCAAAGCTATAGGTGCCACCAACCTTACCGTACGCTCCCAGCTTGTCGAATCCACTAGCCGAAGCAGCTCCTGCAAGAGAAAAGTTACCGGCGAAAATTCGGTCGGTTGGTCGGCCAAGTTGGAATACTAGGTCGCGATTGGTAGCGTCATTATCTTCACCAGTTGGATCCCAGGTATGGTTTCCGTTGATGTCGACGTAAATCAAGCCTTCGCTGGCTGCAGCAATTTCTGGGCGACTATCGACTGTGAATCGGGCAATAAAGTCCCCACCAGGTTGCCCGTCGCCACTCGCAAATTGCGGGTTGCCATTTGGCTCCGAAGCATTGCTCTCGCCGTCTAGCATATTGCCAACTGGATCGACAACATTCTCCTTGATTGTCAATGCATAACGATCATCTGGAAGAGGTTCGAAGAAATTAAGAATGATGGATCCAGTTGCGATGACGCCGTTTGCTGGTGGGACACCAACAAACGCTATCGACTCAATCGCGATGATGCCGCTGTGGTCACCTCGCAGGACAATATTACCTGGTGTTGTGACCACCGATTGCTGCAACGCCGCGTAGAGAAAGTTCGGATCGACATTGCTTCGGTTCGGAAGATCTTGAACTCGTATGGTCATACTGCCAACGCGAGGTGTAGGACCTTCTACGGAGTTGTCAGGTTTCAGCCCAAACAGATTAAATGCCGGGAAGCCAGTTACTTCGACTGACGTCACCTGTGGTCCGGCAGTGTCTAGGAATATATTCAACCTGTCAGCAACAGCATCCGGCGTCGTGTTGCCAGCCACGTCTTCGCTGGTCATGTAGAGACTGCGAACACCGTCCTTGGCAAAGCCCAGATTCGGATTGTTTAAGTCCAGTGGAGTTGTAAACGACCACTGTCCGCCCGGAAATTGATTCGTTCCATCCAGAGGTGTTGATACGGTCATTCCTAGGAACAGGTCCGCTCCTACTCCGGAAGACTGTAGCCCAGCCACTCCGTTGGTCTCAGCATAAACTCGAACGATCGCATTGGCTTCGGCTCGTCCATAGAAGCTAGGGGTTGTGTCATTGGTGACACGATCTACAAACGTGCCAGGATCACCATCAACTCCTGAATCGCTCTCAGCAGCTAGCCCCTGAGTTGAATCAGCCAGGCTGATCTGCCCAAAGAACCCTGGCGGAACAACTGTATCGACAACCACATCCAAAGCAACGCTGCGCTCACCAAAACCGGTTTGTTGCGGAGAAGAAGGATCAACGATTTGAACTCGGGCAGTCAAAAAGTGCGAACCATCGCTGAGAACTGGAGAGGAAAATTGGTACACACCGGGCGATACAAAGGTTGCAAACCCAAGAGGTGTTTGAGGTGCAGTGCCGACTTGATTTCCAGGAGCCGGAGATGAACCTTCATCGAAGATGGCGATGCGGTAACCAGCGGTGCCAGCAGCAGCTTGGAAAGGAACTGGAATCGCCACACCATTGGGCGGATTGTTTCCAGCCGGGCTATTGCCTTGCATATCGTTAAGCAAAATGCCATCGTCTAGTCGGAATACTAAAGTTGGCGTGCTGTCACGAGTCACATTATCGAATTGGCTTCGGCCAGTGTCACTGTTGGCTGGTGGTGGATCGCCAACTGGGTTATCTAGCAACTCCAAATCATATGGCTTAGGAGGCTCGTAGTTGTCCACAGTGATGTTGTACGTGTTGATTGCAGCACCGTTAGCGAAAACTCGCAAGTAATACGTTTGACCTTGGACGGCTGGAATGCGAACACGTTCATCACTGGTTGCGTCGTTGGTACCAAAGCCTGCGATCACGTTGCCGGCTGCATCGGTAACTTGGATATCAAGATTGCCCGAATTGGGTAGTCCTGGTCGGCCATTGGCTAAAGGTCCGACCTGTCGGAAATAAACCTGGAAATCCAAGACTCCGGTTCGTTCAGCCACAACGCGGTACCAGTCTTCATCGCCAATCATACTAAATACAGGATCCAGTCCCGGATTGATGTTTGGATCAACGTTTAGAGCGTCGCCAGTTCCCAAATAGGTGGCCAGAGTGCGAGCTTGATTGAATTCAAACGGATCATGTTTAAAGACTACTAGATCGCCACCGAGACCCACTTGCGGTTGGGCGTACTCAATATTGATGAAGTTCGCAATCAGCGGTTCGGCGTTTCCTGGTCCAATAGCCATTTGGCCTGAATCGTCGGTCGTGCCACGTTGGTACAAAGTCAAGTCTGCTAATCCAGAATCAACCACTCCCAAGCGGTCACTTGTATTGCCCAAACCTCCATCAACATCCATCCGAAGGCTGTTTATGCCACCATCGATTCCTAGTACATCTTCCCAGCTTACTCGAATCGTATCGTCACCATCTTTCGCAACCACCGAAACGCGTTCCACAGTGCGTGTACCGGCGTTTAGGACCAGTGTATCGGTTTGCACATTTCCGTTGACTGAGTGAATCAATGTTGAGGCCGCAGTTTGATTGACGTCAATCGCGTCGTTACCGGCTGTTCCTTCGACTAGGATCGTATCGAAATCGGGACCGCCATCGATCGTGTCGTTGCCAGCGCCACCGACAAAGGTGTCTTCGCCTTCGTTGCCGAACAGCAGATCGTCGCCGACACCGCCTTCCAGGAAGTCGTTGCCTTGGCCGCCGATCAGAATGGCGTCGGCAGAAAGTCGGTCGTCACCGCGCCCACCGGCAAGCGTAATCGCGATCAGTGCTTCGACACCAGCCGCAGCTTCCAGACTGTCGTTTCCATCGTTGCCGCGAACAGTCAAGCTGTCGGCGATATTAGCACCTGCGATTCGGACGCCGTACGGAAGCCCAGCGACCCGAATGATTCCTGCAGCCACATTTTCAACGGTCACCGAGATTTCGTCGTCGGTGTTTCGACCATCAACGAAGACAAAGTCGGCTGCGTCGGCGGCTTCGGCAATGTTGACGACGCCAACTTCAGTCGTCGATAGAACGCTCAGCGTTGCGGTTGGATCGGTGTAGGGGCTGGTTGGTGCCGTATCGTCACCAGAATCGCCGTCGTTAGCACGCCCAACGACATAACGATCGCTACCGGCGCTGCCAGCCACGCTAATCGTATCGATCCCAGCCATGTCCATCGTGATATTGCCAAGGTTACGGAAGAGAATCGCTCGAGAAGGGTCGGTTTGCTTAGCGAATATGTTAAAGACTTCTGCCCCTGCGCTGCCGAAGAATAATAGGGTATCAGCTTCACCGGCTCCGCCTTCAATCGTGTCGCTGCCGTCACCCGGTTCCCAAACGAAAAGATCGGAACCGGTTCCTCCAAAAAATTGATCATTGCCAGCGTCGTCAGCGACTCCGTTGGGAATTGCCGATGGATTGCCAAAGACATCGTTGCCATCGCCACCATAAATCTGATCGATGCCAGCTCCGCCAATTAGAATGTCGTTTCCGGATTCCCCATAAATCAAGTCAGGATTGGGGCTGCCCACGATGTTATCGTCGCCGTCTCCACCGAAGATGATTGGGTCAGCAGGATCGACGATGACGCCGCTTAAATCTGCAATGTCATTGCCCATTCCTAGGTTGATGACCTTCCTGAGTCCAGTGATCTGAAGGTTGAGATCAACGTTGTCATTGCCATCGAATGTGTTGATATCTAGTTGGTCGATGCCCGCGCCAAGCGTCACTGCTCCGCCCAGAGTCACTGTATTTGCATTGGATGTGACTGTATCTGGTCCAGCCGTTCCATTGATTTCTACTCGATCGAAACCGTTTGCTCCAGGGTTGACCGTTAGGTTGTCAAAAGATTGGAACTGGAACAGCGGGCTGCCGCCTGAGGTGAATGTTCCGGAGCCGGTTCCCGATGGATTCACAACCGTGGTGTCATCCAGAACAGTACCGTTGATGGTGATGTTATCATCAACTCCTGGAACTCCCTGGCCGTTGTATTGAATCAACTCCACGCCACCCGCTGTGGATGTATAGGTGAATTCCGCTGGTGGGCAATCGAAGACGAATGACCCGAAGGTGATCAGCGAATCCGTACCGCCAGCTTCGTAGGTACCGTTCGCGTTTTCATCCATGACTAAGTTGCCGGTGTCTGCACCGGTAGGATTGAAGACGATATCGTCAAATCCAGCCACTGAATTGGGTGTTTCTAGAACCAGTCGGTCAGCCTCCAGAGGAGCACCAATCGAAGGTGAGCCACCAGCGACGCGAACATTGACGTCCCAATCAGCCCCGTTAGGGGCACCAGCTCGAATGACGATATCATCGTCGCCCGCCATGGCATCAATATAGAGATCAGGCTGGTTCATTAACACGACGCTCAGACCGGCGTTGATGGAGAAGGTCATGTCTTGGACGCCATCTGCACCGGCAGTCGTCGAAGCATCTCGTGCAATAACGGTGATGTCGTCATCTGCGTTGGTGCCTAGGATCAAGAATGGGCAACCTGCGATCGGTGCCACGACGAGCTGTTCGATATGGTCAAAGCTGACGGTTCCGCCAGCGGTGAGTACGCCGCCTTCATCGTTTTCTGGCCCAGCGAAAAATCCTACGGCCGCATTGACAGTTAGCGAATCACCTGGATTGGTGCCAATTGGGTCACCACCATCAATGAAGATTTGGGACGCACCAGCGGTTACGGTGAATGCATCGTTGCCTTGTTGGCCGTAAACTGAAAGAGCTTCAGCGTTGATGTAGTTGACCGTTTCCAAAAGCCCGATCGTGACTAAAGCTCCGGTTACAGTGATTGTCTCGGCGGCCGCTGTACCCTTAACCGCAAGTTCATCGTTGCCAGCGCCCAAGTCGACATTCAAGATTCCGATTTGCGAACCATTGACTATCGGCGTTGATCCAACGTCTGGTGCCGTCTTGATCAAACGGGCACTCACTGCATTGGTACTTGGCGAGACTTCCAACAAGTCGTTGCTAGCGGTGGCGGCAATCGTAAGATTCCCGGCTGCCGCGTTTATGTTCACGTGTTCAACACCCACTATGGAAACCGGGGACGAACCTGTTTCCATTACCGAGCTGGCACCGTAGCTCATCGTGATGGCTGGTCCGCTGCCGGTGAAATTGAGGGTGTCGCTGGCCGATGGATTGCTACCATCGACGACTATCCCACCAGTAATTGGTGCAAGGGTTCCGGTAACGTTGAACGTGTCATTGCCATCCAGCCCACGTAGCTCAAGTTGAAAAACGTTGCTCAACGTGAATAGGTTGGTAACAAATCCACCGGTCGCATTGATAATCTGAGCGGAAGTTCCAGATACGTTAAACGTATCGCTGTTCGCGGTGCCATTGAATTCAACAATATCACCAGATCCAGCAATCGTTACCGTTCCAAGAGCGCCGATATGGGCATAGCTCAATGGCACCGATGCGGTACCCGCACCAAATGCTTGCGATCCAATCGTTCCTGAGTCAGCTGCCGAGCCAGGTGTAATGGTTGTGCGATGGCCAGTTGGACTGGTTACCGTCAATGCGTCAGTGCCGCCTTGGCCATCAATGTGTAACGATTCAGTCCTCGTAAAGTTGACGATCGGAACACCAGTTATTGCCACTGATCCCGAGCCAACCGTGTTACTGACGTTATAGTTTATCGTGTTGTTTCCTGCGGTACCACTGAGTATCAATCTATCGCTGGCCGTTGGATCGCCACCGTTGACGGTGATAATGGTCAAACCGGTCGGCGTGCCCGGATTGTTCAGATTAATTGTGTCGTCGCCAGAGAGGGCATTGATGGTCAGAATCGTCTTGTTCGAGAACTCGATGGTTTCAAAGCCGTCAATGCTGACCAAGCCGTTGGCTGCTACGCTACCTTGCGTATAGTTGATATCGTTATTGGCATTGGTGGCTGCGACAACAAGTGGGCCTGCGACCAAGTCAATCACGGGCTCAAGGGCGTTGAAGCGAACCGTCTGCGTAACGCCACCGACAACAATCGTGCTAGTCCCTTGATCGATGTTGGGGCCGACTTGGTAGGTGTTGGATGTCGCAGTTCCACCGGTCAGCGTTAAGACATCCGCATTGTTACCACCGTCGAAGTTGATCAAGATTGGAATGGCCCCGTTAGTACTATCGACGGTGAGCGAATCGATGCCGCCGAATCCTTGAACGAGGAGTAGTTCACTGCCCGAAGTCGCACTCGGCCCACCGATGAAGATGGCGTAGATCGTGGTCTCACCATTGACTGTGACGATCAATTGCCCGGTCAAGTTCAGGCCAACGTTGAATGAGTCGTTGCCATTAGTTCCAGCAACAAGAATGGTATCGCCAATGGAACCGCCGGCACCGCCACCAATGTTGTCTGTACCGCCGTTGCCCACGAATGTATCGTCACCCGCACCGCCGTCCATGGTTTGGTTGCCCGCTCCACCGACGAGCGTATCATTGCCATCGTTGCCGCTGATCGTTGCGACATTTCCGGTCAGAATGTCATCTCCATTGCCGCCGCTAAGCGTGATTGCCATGATCGCTTCGGTGCCTGATGCGGCCGCGATCTGATCGTCGCCATCGTTGCCATTCAACGACAGGTTGTCAGCAACTTCGGCACCGGTGATACTGATATTGTACTGGAGGCCCGCAAGTCGGACTTGCCCGGCTACCGGGCTGGTCAACACCAAGTTGTCAGCGACGGTTCGGCCTTCAATTGTTACGGAGTCAACTGCACCATCGGTATCCAGGCCGACGTTGATCGCTTTGACTCCAGTACTATGAACATCATTGACTCGGACCGTATCCGCTCCACCATTGGCGTTAACATTCACTTGTTCAACTTCGGCTAGATCCATATCGATGGCACCCAAATTGCGAAGGAACTCCAGCCGCGTACCCACTGCGTTGAACGTAAAGGATTCCGCACCGGCACTACCGTTGAAGATCATGACGTCTTCGCCGGTACCACCCTCGAAAAGGTCGCTACCATCACCCGGATCCCAAGTGAGCGTGTCAGAGCCATCGCCCCCAAAGAACTGATCATTGCCAGCATCATTGCCTGATGGATCGGCCACGTTTGGATCGCCGAAGCGATCGTTTCCAGCTTCACCATAAGCAACATCCGCTCCAGCACCACCAACAATGATGTCGTTACCAGCACCACCATAGATCAGATCCGCTTGCGGACTACCGCTGACTGTGTCATCGCCGTCTCCCGCGTGGATGGTAACCGGAACGGTAACGGTGGAAACGTTGATGTTATCGTTACCGCCCATCGTAGACACCAGCAAACGATCGATACCTGCTCCGAGCGTGAGTGTTCCCGCAGTAGATGGGCCAGTGTTGGTCACAACATTGCCAACCGTGGAAACCGTATCAACACCCTCGGAACCGACCGCTTCAGCAACGTCAAAGCCGCCTCCACCGCCGTTGACGGTAACAGCACTTACTACTTCGAAGTTGAAACTTGGGCTGGCGCTGGAGTGGACCGTACCGTTGCGAAGGCTTTGCGTGAAGCTCAACGTGTCGTCGACAGCCGTGCCGCTAAAAGTCAAAGTGTCCGGCCCCGCGACGCCGTCGTAGATGACGTGCTCAGTGGTCAGGAAGTTCACAGGGGCACCGAGTCCCGTCAAGGAGCCAGCGTCGTTCGCGGAAGGTGTGAAGACAACCGCATCGGCTGCCCCTGTGCCGCTGATCACCAGCGTGGCACTCGCTGTTGGATCGCCACCATCAACGTTGATATTGATCGTTGACGCCAAACCGCCCGGTGTCACTGAGAAATGATCGTTGCCCCCGAGGCCGTTTATATTCAGCGACGAAACCGTTCCTAATCCTGTGAAGGTCACTAGAACACCTGCATCCATGCGTGCGGTGGCAGAGTCTGCCCCCGTTCCATTCAGAGTGACAGCGTGTTTGGCCCCGGTTCCTTGCATCTTTAGCACATCTGCCGCCGCGCCTCCACCGAGATTCAGGTTCACCCCCTCAAGGTTCGTGAAATTCACTGGGGCTCGTAGTCCGCCATTGATTGTCGAGGCGATCGCTCCGGCATAGGCCGTGGCACCTTGCGTCACAGTGAACAGATCGGCTACTCCGACAGTTCCACCAATCACGATCACATCGGAAGCGAGCGGATTATTGGTTGGGTTTCCACCATCGATGTTGAGAAGCGTGCCTGAAGAGGACGGCAAGAGATCAAACGTGTCGCTGCCTCCTAAGCCTTCGAAGTTAATGGCTGTCGCAAAGAACTGTGCGCCACCCGTCGCAACTAGAGCAATGTTTTCGATCTGTAGAATTTGGACTGCGCTAATGTCTAAATCGATGAGAGGCTCTGCATCATTGCCCGCTGCATCGGGGCGAATGGTAAAAATATCCGATAGATTGCTGTCGGTACCCTGAATCGTGAGTGTATCCGTATCGCCCAAACCGCCATTATTCAACAAGAAGCTGAGGTCTTCTATTTCCTGGAAGTGGATGGTGGCCACTCCCGGAACTGCAATTTCTCCAGAACCAGGAATCAGCGTAGGTCGAACCGTGAGATTTTCACTGACGGCGGCCACGCTACCATTGGGAATAGGATCGAGTCCAGCGATGGCCGCAGCATTACCATAGAGAATGTCATCGTCACCGGCACCTGCGTTCACGTTGACCACCATGTTCCAGTCGAGCGTCGTGCTGGCAAACGGATCGATCGTCACATCATCATCGAGATCAAACGTATTGATGTTTAGGTTCGTTACACCAGTAAATTGAACAAACTGTGGATTCGCGATGCCGTTGATGCGCAGTCCGCCCGCATTCTGGGCGGTCCCAATCACCTCAACTGCGTCGGTATCGTTGTTGCCAGCACCTCCGATACTCGTGCCCTGTCCTTCGTCGCCTACAATGTTCAGTACGCCGTTACCCGGTTGCAGATTGATATTCTCAAAATCCAGCGCTGTTAACCCGCCGGGCGTACCAAGTTCAAACGCATAACTGCCGGCCTGTTCAAAAACCGAAATCGAGTTCGGTGGATTGAGGATCAGCGTATCGACACCGGCGTTGGCATCCACGGTCGTTGGCACCGATGTACTAGTAACCGTAATTACGTTTGCTCCCGCTCCGGTAGCCAACAGCAAGGTGCTGAGGTTTGAATAAGTGACTCCACCAAAACCTAGTGGCAGTGAGCGTGTAACCGTCGTTCCGGTAACGCTGTAATTAGCGGCCACAGCAGCTCCCGTCCCATCGACGGTCAGATTCGCACCGCCCGCTCCACCGTTGACAATCACCGGCCCCGCAACAGGTGTGAGCAAGCCTGGAGCGCTTAAGGCACCACTGTTGCCAATGTTGATATTGTCCAGGCCATCGCCGCCATTGAGCGTCACCGGAACATTCGAGGAAGCTTGCAAACTGACAAGGTCAGCACCCTCATCTGCATTGATGGTTATGCCGGTGAGCCCGGCTGGCAGATTGTTGAAATTGAGCAAGACAGTATCGGCAACATCTCCGCCACCTACACCGTCGCCAGCATTCACCACTAGCACCGTCTTGTTGTTGAACTCAATCGGTTCAAAGGCATCGACCGCCACGATCAGACGCGGTGCGACGCCATTGGTGACACTAATGTTGTTGGCGGCATCGGTAGCGTTGATAGTCAGACTGGCTACGGCAACTGTATCTAGGATTGGCGCGAGTCCCGTGAAGCGGATGTCGACCGGTGCGGGGCCCGTGAAGCGGATCAACCCGCTGCCATTGCTTCCAGGACCTGGGCCGATCGGCGGCGCGGTTGTGCCGACAAAATAGGTCTGATTGAAGCCGGCTCCACCGCCTCCCAGTAAATCCAAAGCGTCGCCAGGCTGGCCGCCACCGTTGTAATCGATGCCGCCAGTAGGCGCAAACAACCCGCCCACTGGATTGTTGATTCGCATGACGTCGCTGCCTGCGTTTCCATTGACCGTCAGTGAGGCGATATTCGAGAAAGTCATGGGCGCTCCACCGTTGACAACGATCGTTCCGCTGTTGACCCCGGTTGCATTGATAACAATCGTGTCACCAGCCGCAGTACCTTCGATCGTGAGTCCGCCTGTGCCGGTGATGTTGATCGTTTCAAAGTTAGTGTGGTTCACCACGGTGCCCGCTGCACTGATCTGTCCAGGAGCGATCAACACCGGTGACGCACCAGCCTGAAAATTCAATTGGTCTGCGACTGTATGCTCGCCACCATCCAGCGTGGCAGTAGCAGCAGAACCAGCCCGAATCGTTACCGTATCATCTCCCGCATTTAGATTGGCTGAAAACGTGTTTCGGGGGCGAGCAATCAACGTGTCGTCAGTGGCCGACCCAGTGACTAAGGTCGGTTCCGATACTGGTCCAAACGGATTTCCAGGCGCTTGATCCGCGCCGGGATTAGTCGGATCTAAGTTTAGATATCCACCCAGTGTCGGTGTGACCGGGTTGGTACCATTCATCGAGACGGCTATGTTGTGCACCGGAGATATGTCATTGCCAAAAACTATCAGCGCAACCTCTTGCCGATTTAGCAAGCGAATTCGATTGCCCAGAGCATCGGATGCGAGCTGAAGCGACTCTTGTTGATTAGTAGCATCGGTGGTGATCGAATCACTATTGCTCGTGGCCGTCAAGTCTCCCGTCGCCGGATTGAAGACTGAGCTTACCGTCATCAACAGGCGACCTTCCATCTCTTCAATCGCCAAGCACCTTCGAGAACTTGGCGTCGCATTTCCGTTACCAACGATCGTCTCCCAAACGAGAGCCAATCCAGAACGCTGTTGGTGATGACCGGTTAACGCACTATGAGTCAATTTGGAAGTCGATCGCGGCATTGTTGAAGACAATGCGTCACGCCACAATTGAATCGAAATTGCTAACGGTTGGCTTGAAAACAATCGGCGCAGGATCGAACGAAATCTGGATTTGCGGTTCTCATGTGCGAATCGAGTACAACGCGACGACCTGTAGTTCTTCATGATGATGCTCTGGTATGGATTTCAAATGCTAGCGTCTATACGGCCACAAAGTAACGGTAAGTATAATCCGAAATGCCAACCATTGGGCCAATTCCATATAGAACGATTTTTGACTGCGCATCATTAACGCTCAAACATGAATAGCATACCACCTTCGGGGTATTGGTAGATGAGCCGAACTTGAGGCGAAACGCGGGCAACCACGCAACTAATCGCGGTAATAACTGATGAATTCGCTATCGCCCAGTAGTGAGAATGCACCCTTTTTGCGAATGCCAGCTAGAAATTGGAGTCCGGATTTTTTTCCATCCATGTAATTTTGCTTGCCCGTTTCGCCAAGAACAGTAGCTTCCACCAGAGACTTTATGGCAGCCAGTCTATTAACTCGAAATAAATGGTGTAAGTACAATTCGTTGACGGACAAGAAGCGAAATTGCATCCTTACACGATCAAGCGTCCAATGCCTATGGGCTGTTGGGCTTGTCGGTAGATGTCGAGCGCTACGGGAAGTAGTATCTCAAGTACTGATGCTCGGCGATGGTCGGCCGGGTGCGTTGACATGAACTCAGGGGGCTTGGCCGCTCCGGCGCTGGCACTGGCAAATCGCGTCCAGAATTTGGGCGCTTCACTTGGGTCATAACCGGCTTGAGACATAAGCATCAATCCGATGTGATCCGCTTCCATTTCATGTTTGCGGCTGTAGGGCAGTAGGACTCCATAGTTGGTTGCCACGCCATAAGCTTTCATCCATAGCTCTCGCGTCACTTGCTCTTTGTTCTGAGTCAACACGCCCACCAGTTGCTGAGCGCCATTGACGGCAGCCTGTTGGCTCATTCGTTCGCCACCATGTCGTGCCAGAACGTGGGCTACTTCGTGGCTCATGACAACCGCCAGGCCAGCTTCGTTCTGGCAGACTGGAAGAATGCCTTCGTACACTACAATCTTTCCGCCAGGCAAGCAGAATGCGTTCTGCTCTTGGCTATCGACCAAGCGAACTTCCCACTGGTAGTCCGAACGCCCGCTTGCCTGGGCGATGCGATTGCCTACCGCCTGTACCATTTCGCTCTTGATACTAGGTGCCGATTCCTTTTGCTCACTTAGGACCTGAGTGAAGGCTTGCTGGCCCATGGAAATTTCAGTTTGCTCGGGAAACACAATCATCTGTCGACGACCCGTTATCGGTGCAGATCGACAACCGCAACAACCGCAGGCTGCGATGCCTCCTGTCATCATCAACCAAGAACGGCGGTCTATAAGCCGATCACCTTCTACCATGATTTTTGCTCTGTACTAGTCTTTGCTTTTAGGCGAGCGGCAGACGAAAATCTACCCGGAATACCAGCCCGATGCGCCAGCGAGTGTGTCAGTTGATTGATTCGAAAATTCGAAACAAACTCGCTAGCGCGTCGGTCTGGTATCGTCTTAACTGCCGCTCGCCCTTGGGTGTTAATTGGGAATTCTATGAATACTGTCCGCCATTAGCTTACCTGCGTATTGTTGCAAATTCTCTTGTCGCGCGGAAAGGTGAGTTGACTAAGCATCTCACAGGCCTAACAAGCCCCATTAGCTTGCATAGAGTCAAACGTTAGATAGAAAACTACCCAGATTACCAGTGGTTACGTTTTCTCGGGTAAGGCAATGCCCATCTCTTTCATCAGCATTTGCATATCTTCCCAAACCAGTCGTTTAGCTTGCTCGTTGCGAAGCAAATAAGAAGGGTGAAAGGTTATCACGACCTGAGCCCCACGATACCGGTAAAACTTGCCGCGCAGTCGGCCGATCGGTGTTTCCCATCCCAGCAGCGACCGCACTGCTACCGCGCCAAGGCATACGATAAATCGAGGCTGCAAAGTTTCCAATTGTTTTTCAACAAAAGGATGGCAGTTGCCAATTTCAGAGTGCATCGGGGTACGATTGCCAGGTGGTCGACACTTCAGCGCGTTTAGTATGTAGACGTCCTCTCGCTTCAGTTGCATGGCACCGATGATCTTGGTTAACAACTGCCCTGCTCTGCCAACAAATGGTTCTCCCATTTTATCTTCGTCGGCACCCGGTGCTTCGCCCATGAAACATAGAGTGGGCCTGAGCGGGCCGCCTCCGAATACGGTTTGATGCCGGAAGCCACACAGTTCATCGCACAAACGACAGTTGCGTATTTGATTGTCCAAATCTGCTAACAGGCTCTGGCGCTGAGTTTCGCTTAGCACAGGCTGTTGCCATGTCGTTAAAGCGGTACCCTCGGTGGAACTGATCAAACGATCGGAAGAATGCGTTTCGGGTATTGCTGCACTCGCGCGGGAATCCGTGGTGGAAGGTGAATCAGCATGCGCCAGGACCTTGGAATTTGCTGAATTTCTCTGAATGGTTTGACTGCGAGTAACAGGGGCAGTGGTCGTTTCAGCCATTGCTGTGGGCGGTGCGGTCAGGTGATGTGGCGGTTCTTGGTTGATTTCCGCAGAAACAACAGCAGAAATCGTCTGAAGCCACCGCTCAGGCAACTCTGGGATGTTTTGTCTACTAAAGCGTCGCAGTCCCATGCGCTGGTATGTTTCCAGCGTTTGAGTTAATGCCTGTTGGAGAGATTGCAGTTGCATCGGTCTGAAGTATCAAATTTGCCTTAAGTGTCGCGTCTTGCCAGTGGTTTATTTACCGATGGAATCGATAGGGCGAGCGGCAATTGTGAACTAACCCGTAGCTACCGTCGCCAGACGGGGGTTGTGCGGGGCCTCCACTGTCTGGCGACGGCAGCTACATATCAGCCACTCGCCTAGGATATCAGATTTCGGCCGATTGAACTACGTACCTTTACGCTTCTCAATTGCGTTTTAGTTAGGGCTCTGGTAAGCTGTCCGGCCTCAGGCCCACCATTTCTAGCAGCTTCAGTGCGTTGGTCGTAGGTGTGGTTCCTGGGCGCATGACGTAGTCAAATCGCATGACCTGCTTTCCCGTTGAGTCGACTTCAAAGTGTTCGCGAAAATGAGCCAACTGCGCGACGCGTGCCACCTGATCTACCTGAGCTAGTTCTAGATCGTGAGTGCTTAAAATTCCCGTGGTTCCATAACGGATCAATTGCTGGACAACGTGGGCTACAGCGATTTGCCGCTCGCGGCTGTTTGTGCCTTGCAGTATTTCATCGAACAGAAATAGAAGCGGAGGCATGTCGGGCTGGTGATCTCGGGCAATGTCGACTACAGACTTCAGTCGTTTCAGTTCAGCCATGAAGAACGAGACGCCATCGCGCAGGCTGTCGCGCACTCGCATGCTGCTAGCTAGTTCAAACAGTGGCGTGGACAACTGCTGCGCGCACACTGGGCTGCCCAGGCGAGCTAACAAAAGATTGAGTCCGACAGACCGAATGAAAGTTCTCTTGCCGGCCATGTTGGAGCCTGGCACAAGAAGCAGCGGTTGCGAGCGGCCTAAGCGAAGATCATTGGTGACTCGCACTGTTTCCGGCAGCAGTGGGTGTCCTAAACTCTTCGTCATCAGAATGGCATCTTCGTCAGTGCAAGGCTCGGGAAAGCTCCAATGTGGATTTTCGTCAGCAAGCGTGGCTGCACTGATCAGCGCTTCGCAGCGACCAAGTGCTTCAAACCAATCCGCTACGTGTCCGCCATAGCGATTTTTCCATTTCTCCAGCAAGCGAAGCACGCGAAAGTCCCAAAGAAACAGCAATTGCAGTCCCAGGTAGATCAGGTAGAACACTACATTTTGCTGCATTGATGCCAGTCGCACCAGACGATTCAGGTCCGCAAATCCCTGAGTTGCACCAAGCTCGTTCTGCAAGCAGATTTGCTTAGCCTCTTGCAAGATGCCTTCGTCGGATGGAAGCAGTCTCAGCAGTCCAAATACTTTCGAAAATTGCCAAGTCGCATGGTGTTCGCCACTTACTCGATGAAAGATATCTTGAATCCATCCGCCCCACAGCAGAGTGATCAAAATGTTCATCGCCACGCCAATCGCAAGACTAACGTATCCGGTCTTTGTCCACGTTATGTTATTTGACTGAAGTCCTAACAACAAAAGAGCCACTCCGGTCACCAGCACGGCAGGTCCCAAATAACTAAGCCATTTGGCGACCGGGTGTTGTGCAAGCCAGTTTGGCGACTGTGCCCACTGAATCAATCCATAAGGTTTTTTGGATCCGAAACCAGCGCCACTGGTATTGCGAATGATTTGAATTCGAAGGTCACGTTCAGGTATCAAAGCGCGGACCGCTGTTTGTCGCTTCTGGACTTCAGGCCAATCGGGCACCTGTGTCAGCCAACGCTGCAGAGTCAATCGTCCAGGCTGCGTGCCTGCCAGTGAAACCAGTGTCAGTAAACCGCTGTCACCCGACAAATCAAGGTCATCGGCGTAGTCGGGTACCGTTATTTCCGGCAGAAACTTTTGGCTTGGCAGCGAAGGCCAATTCCGGTCGACTCGGGCAAACAGTCGCCGTAGAAGATCCAATTCGTTGGCTCCTGCCAGAGATCTCAAACGCAGATGTTCATTGACTACGATGGCGACTAAAAATGCAAAACAGCAAAACCAACCGATTGGAATTGTCCAACCGGTGGCGATTTGACCAATGTAGCCAACGACAAAAGCAGCAGTGCCTGTGAGAAAAAGGATTGTTCGGACCCAAATCATTCGCCCCAGCCATACCTCCAGACGGGACATTTGTTGTTGTGCCTGAATTTGTAATTGCAAATATCGCTGTTTGGCTTCCATTGGCTATTGTTCAAATGCGCTTTCGAGTAGATTGTCAAGAACGTGGAGGCATCATCATCCGTCCTTCGTTCCTCTGGAACGTTCCGCCCGACTGCTGGCCCGCCACTGGATAAGAATGGTTATGATGCATCCTCACATGGCGATGGTCACCGCCAGATTCTTAGCGAATCATTATGGAACTAAAGAATAAGCCCAAGTTGGACCTACGCAACGTCTTCGTCTACCGATGTGGTTGGGGAAGGGACAGGTAGAGGCGAAACGCTGCGACTGGTTGGAAGGTAGGGTTCTGGCTTAGGTAATTCGGGAGTGAATTTTGCTGCATCGGCATCCAGAACCTGAAAATCATGACCTTCATGGCGTAGCCGGCCTGCTTGACGCGCAGGCAACCGAACGTGAATCTCCACGTGGTCATCATGGAATTGCTTGCTGATCACCTCGCCTACCTTGGACAGCCAGGCCAATGTGCGTCCATCGCTGACATCCAGTCGGATGCTTAGGGTCACAAACCCTTCACTCAGCGCATTACTAACCACGGTGGTCAGTTTATCGATGCCCAGGCCCGATCTGGCACTGATAGGAATCGCGAGTGGATAGCGAGACTGGACGGCAGGCCAATAGCGATCCGCTGCTTGGGAATCTATCTTATTGACCAGCAGCAGAGTGCGTTTTTCGTCGATATGCAAATCGTGAAGTACGCCATAAACGGCTGAGATCTGGTCCAGAACAGCCGGATTGCTCGCATCGGCCACATGTAGCAGCAGATCGGCATCGCGTGCCTCCTCCAGCGTCGCACGAAAACTGGCTACCAAATGGTGAGGCAAATCGCGAATGAACCCAACGGTATCGCTCAGCAGCACCGGTCCCCAGCTTGGCAGATTCCAGCGACGTGTGCGGGTGTCCAAGGTAGCAAACAGTTTGTCCACCGCTTCGACGTTAGCCTGCGTCAGACGATTCATCAAGGTACTTTTACCAGCGTTGGTATAACCGACCAGCGAGACCGTCATGTAATCGCGACGACCGGCCACTTCACGCTGTTTGCGTTTTTCAACCTTGGATAGTTCGATTCGCAGTTCGTGCAGTCGCTTCTCTACAAGCCGGCGGTCTACTTCAAGTTGCTTTTCACCAGGGCCACGCATGCCGACGCCCATGGTTTGACGCGAGAGGTGAGTCCACAATCGCTTTAGTCGCGGCAATGAATATTCCAACTGAGCCAGTTCGACGGCCAGTCGAGCTTCATGAGTACGCGCATTGGTGGCAAAAATGTCGAGAATCAATTCTGTGCGATCGATCACTTTAGTCCCGATCGCTTTTTCCAGATTTCGGGTTTGGCTTGGGGACAGATCATTGTCAAAAATAACTAGATCCGCAGAATGTTGTTCAACAAGCTGCTTAAGTTCGTCGACTTTTCCTTTGCCAAGAAAGGTGGTTGAGTCCGGTTTTTCTCGCTTTTGGATCACCCCGCCCAGCACGGTTGTGCCCGCCGTCTGAGCTAATCCGGTCAATTCGTCCAAAGGATTTTCGGTGAACGTGTCGGAAGGAACGATCACGCGAGCCAGCACGGTTCGCTCGCGAGAAACGCTTTCGGATCTGAAGTGTTCTTGCACTGTAGGACTTGTTCTCCGTAATTAGTAGTTCAAACAGATGCGGCAAGCAGTTGCCCAGTGGAAGCCAATCTCTTAATTGCACTGACTACCAATAGTATAGTCAAATTGTACAGAATCAAAGTACTCACGTAGACTTGAGCGTCTACCAACCACACGTTTATGGGTTAAAAGACTCAGCGATTCACCGGCGTTCTGCAGGAATTCCAAGCCTAAGGACGCTCCTGGGACTGATTGGGTTCACGCGACCATCGGCAGTGGCTATCGGGGCTTGCCAATAGCCACCTGGTCTCGCTGGTGAACGCTATCCATAGCTCCTGTTCGTCCAAATGCGCTATGAAAGAAGAGTGATCGGATTGGCTGGTATACACAGAATAGGCAGTGCTAACGAAGCCCATCCGATAAGATGACGAACCGTTCCCAAGGATCTCGCATCGTTGCTGGAAGGGGGATGACGAAGTCCCATCAAGAGCACCAACACCAGCATCAGGCTAAAAAGTATCATCTGCTGATAAATCATAAAACCGATTGCCGCCGCGAAAGTGGCTCTTGCAATGTGGATGGATTTAGTACCTAGCAATCCAAAGGTAACGTGGCCGCCATCCAGTTGTCCAAGTGGCATCATGTTCAGTCCGGTTACTAATAAACCTACCCAACCGGCCATTAGCAGCGGCGTGGCTTTATCGTTGTCGATCATCAAGTATTGGCCTGCCGATTCAGGTGCAATTAGCTCAGCCATCCACTGAATCAGAAGCGGCTGCCCCATTCGTAGTTCGCCGCTCGGTGCGTATGCCACAGGATCGGGATACATCAGGCCGAAAGCGATCAGGGGGATGGCAACTACCAAACCGGCCAATGGCCCAGCGATTCCGATATCGAAGATCTGTCTTCGATCTGCTGAGCCACTTTGCATCATGATGACAGCCCCCATGGTCCCGATTGGTGAGTAGTAGGGAAACGGAATAAAAATCGGTGGTGTACTGGGGACGCGATAGATCAGTGTCATCACGTAATGGCCCAATTCGTGAGCCAGAAGAATACCCATCAACCCAATTGCAAACTGAAGCCCGTCCAGCCAGTTTGCCAGAAGCGCCTGACGAATGGGTAGCATCGTGCCATAACGATGGGATTCCTGAAGCAGCGACTGAGGAGACCATGCGCTGACACCTGCCATGAAGGTGGAGATCACTGTGGCTACAAAAAGCCAGAATGCGATTCGGTTGACCTTGCGGTCATGGCCAATTCTGGACTCGGCTAGATCTGGTCGAGCCGAATCGTCATACAAGGATGGCGACAAAGACAAAAACTGTTCGTCGGCGATGCGCTGCTGTGCTGCTGATTCCACTGATTCTATTTTCCATGACAAGACGTTGACGTTCCCCAGTCGCTTATTGTCCCGATTGGCTGCCGTTGTTCAATCCGATCCAGCGAAGAATGTCGGACTTGGCAATATCATTATCGCGATACCCAGCTCAGTAGACTGCGTCCGCTGGCGAAACTGGACAGGAGCCTGCGAGAAACATAATGAATGCAGATTCCCAGTGCCGCTCCCGTAGCATCCGCCGCCAGATCCAGCAAGCTGCTGCTACGCCCAGGGACCAGGCTTTGAGTCAACTCATCGACACAACCATAGGCCAGAACCAAGCAGAATACGATCAGAGCGTGTCTGCCATAGCGATTTGGGCGGGTTGGAATGGCCCATGCAACAAGAAATGCTAATCCAGTGTATGCCCCCAAATGGAGTAGTTTGTCGCTTAGGTGGACGTGAGGCATGGACGAAGAGGGTAAGTGGGTTCCCACAAAAATCGCTACCCAATAAATTAGCAAGCAAAGTGAAGCCAGTCTCATCGATCTCCCTAACCCATTATCTCCAAAGGTTGACCACTTCCAGGGCTGGCAGGGCACAGTGCGCATCGGTGGAGCGAGCGAAATAGTTTGATTCGGATTGCCGTTGGTGCCAGTACGCATGAAATGAATTACTCAGAAAACAGACGAAATTGACTCGATGCCCAGTTCTTCATTCGGCTGTTTGGCTGCACAATGTTGTCAACGAGACCTGAATTTGCGGAGATTGGTTAAGTTCAGTATTCTTAGCTAAGCTAGCAATCGACCAGATAATCGATCGGTTCTTGAGGACAACAATGGGAGGGGATATATGAGTAAGGACTCAATGAGGTTTGGCCGCCAGCGATACTTTTGCAATTGGCTTTGGATAGGCTATACGGCGTTCAGGCTCGACTGGTTCATCGTTGTTTGGGCGGTCGTTTCGTCCGTAGGCTACGCTGAAAATCAGCAGGATCAAACCAAAAAGGCTCAGGCTACCGCGGATCGATCAAGCTGGAAGTCTCTGCTGGGCAAGGATTTGGAAGGTTGGACGCCGACCGATTTTTATCGTCCCGGGAAAGTCAGTCGCCAGGGTGAGGT
>DAIRSD010000006.1:0-28165 GCA_036804625.1 Aureliella sp.
AGATTCGGCAACGAGATATCGGCCGGGTTCAATCTCTAAATGGATGGAGTGGCCAAACTGTTCTGCGATTCGATCTCGGGCTGCATTCCAAAGCTGATAGTACTGATCCAAGTCAATATAAGACTGTCCCTCACGATACGGAACTGGCAAGCCACCGCCAGTGCTGATAGACGTCACCGTGCGACCGACGCGCAGGCAAGCCTGCTCCATGGCACCGCAAACCTGCGACAAGTGCTCAAAATCGGTTCCACTTCCGATGTGAATATGCAGACCCGTAACCACCAAGCCATGCCGGTCAGCTCGCAATAAGCAGTCGTCAATCTGCTGATACCAGATTCCGTGCTTGGATTGCGGCCCACCCGTATTCGTCTTTTGACTATGACCGTGCCCAAAACCCGGATTGATTCGCAGCGTGATATTGCGGCCTGGAGCACGCTGCCCCAGTTGATCAATCATGTCGGGGGAGCCAACGTTGACCGGCACGTTCTTCTGAATAACCAGCTCTAGCGCATCGCGGTCAAATACATCTGCGGTGTAAATGATCTGGCTGGGCTGGTAACCAGCTCGCAACGCACGACCGATTTCGCCAGCACTTACCGCGTCCACCAACACATCAGCGCGTCGCAGCCGATCTAGGATAGCAATGTTACTACAAGCCTTTTGAGCGTATCGAATGGTGTCAAAGGCCTGCAAGTCTGCGACACGCTGCAGTATCTTTGATAAATCATAGATATAGCTGGGTGTGCCAAACCGATCCGCCAGCTCAACCAAGCTGTGTCCTGCTATGTCCTGTCGAAGCTGAGAAAACTGAGTTGTCACTGACATGTTGTTCCTACCGAACTACGAAAAACGATTGATGATCCACCAAACTACGACTGATTCGGTCCGACCGAAACTCGGAAGACATTATAATACGCTCTAACTGACTGACGAGAACACCTAATCCGGCAGCTCGACAAATGCCAGACAAACTACCACCCCACCACGGCCCCAAAAGGAAGAGAATAAAACACATGGCCACCGATGCAAGCAGGCCCTCTGATTGTTGACTAGAACCTAGTAGAATAGTCTTATCTGTTGGTTTTTCTGAATCTGTGGGAACCTAAAATGGCGATCAAAAACTTCGATTCCATGGTGAACATTCGGTGCGGTTTCTTGATTGCAAAGTCTTGTCTTTGGAACGTACTGTTGCTGATTTTTGCCAGTGGGATTTTTTGGTTGAACACTGGTCAAGCTTTCGCCGACGATTTGCAAAATACTCGACCGACTTTGTTAATCGGTTATTCCGAATGCCGCAATGATTTGCCTGACGGGCAGTATGCAAATTGGTTAACAAAGCGTTCTTATGTGGTTTGCGCCGATGGTACCAAGCGGCGTGAAATTGGCGGGGAATTAGTCCAAGATCAATACTCCTGGACTCAGTTCGGCGGCTGGTCGCCTGACGGATCAAAAGCCGTACTGCTCAGCGCTCGGGAAACCCCTGAGAACGCGGCCTGGGAGCGTAAAAACAAAACATTCCGGATGACCCAGGGCTGGTTGATGGATACTTGTCTGTTGGATCTAGCGTCTGGACAACTCACCAATGTATCGGCTGTAGATCGCGTGAGCAGCTACAACAGTGTCAGCTTCACACCGGATGGTCAGAAGCTGCTAATGACATCGTTGATTAGCGGTATCTCAAAGCCATTTACGATGGACTTAGACGGACGCAACAAGCGAGACATTTCGGCTGGCGGGAACGGCTTCACCTATGGTCTCAACTCCTCACCAGATGGACAGTGGGTAGCCTATCACGAAAACTATCAGATCTATGTATCCAAGGCGGATGGAACTCAGAAGCAATATATCGAAACTGGCAACCCTTTCAACTTCGTACCGCAATGGTCGCCAGACGGGCAGTGGTTGCTGTTTGTTTCAGGCGAGCACTACGACTGTCACCCACACGTCGTACGCAAAGATGGTAGCAGCCTTCGAAAGCTAGCTGATCGCGGTGGTTACATTGGCGTGGTAGAGATCTTGAAGCACCCTGACTTTCACAGCGCCAGTAGTGACGTTCCGATATGGTCTAGCGATGGTCAATCAGTTTATTTCTCTGCAATGGTCAGCGAAAGCATAGAACTGATGCGAGTCGACTTGTCGGGCAATACAACTCAACTAACCTACTCGCGGCCAGGTACTCGACACTATCATCCAGCCGTATCTCCCGATGGAAATTGGGTTTTATTCGGATCGGATCGCAGTGGTACCATGCAACTGTATGTCGCATCTAAGGATGGCAAAGAAAGCTGGCCGATTACAAATGTTCCCGAAAGCCATTGTGCTACGCATGGTTATTGGCAACCGGGGCAATCTAATTCATCTGATGTGAGCATAAGACATATTGGGCCGGTGCAAACAGAATCGCCAACAATAGTTACTGTCTCACAGAGTTCAAAGGACTATACTCGAAAGAGCGAAGGCGATGTGATTGAACTGGAGGATGGCCGATTGCTGTTGGTCTATATGGAGTTTTCCGGTGATGGCAGCGACTTTGCGAAGACTCAATTGGTGGCTCAAGAATCATCTGACGGAGGCCTCACTTGGCAAGGCCATCGAGTCATCACGGAAACTGCTCGGGGTGACATGAATGTCTATTCTCCGAATCTAATTCGAGCCCAGGACGGTGGAATACTGCTAATTTTTATGAGGCAACACGGGCACGATACAAGAACCTGTTACGCTTGGATATCGAACGACGAGGGTATTTCTTTTTCGCCACTGAGTGAATTCTTCCCAAAGCAAGATTTTTCGCTGTGCAATGCTACGATCAAGCGATTGGATTCAGGGCGATTGCTGCTTCCCGCCAGTCCGCCGGTAGCTGGTCAGTCTACAGCAACAGGCCCCTACAGCGCGGTGGTTCTCTATAGCGACGACGACGGGCAGAGTTGGCAGGTTTCTCGATCACGAATATCGCTGCCCAAGCGAGGCGCGATGGAACCACACTTTGAGCAGACCGCAGATGGTGGCGTACTGATGGTCATGCGCAATCAATTGTGCTAGTTGTATTTTTCGCAATCCAATGACGAAGGCGTCTCTTGGAGCGACCCCTACGCCAGTGACTTAAATTCACCCGAGTCCTGTCCTGAGATAACGCGAATTCCTGGTAGCCAGGATCTGTTGA
Source organism: Aureliella sp. (assembly GCA_036804625.1). Classification (GTDB taxonomy): domain Bacteria; phylum Planctomycetota; class Planctomycetia; order Pirellulales; family Pirellulaceae; genus Aureliella. Next base: position 3,161 of record DAIRSD010000006.1, read on the forward strand.
TGGTTTGGAACAATACGTTTGATGCGAACTTTCGATCGCACTATGGAAAACGCAGTCCGCTAGCGGCAGCGATTTCAAAAGACCATGGTCGCTCCTGGCAGTCTATTCGCGATATCGAAACCGACCCAACCCGCGCCTTCTCCAACCCCGGCTGCCGATTTACCCAAAGCGGTAAAGCCATCATCAACTACTGGACCTGTCAGTACTTACCCGACTGGAGGATGCAAGACGCTATCGATCTGCGCGTAGCCATCATCGATAAGTCGTGGTTCTACGGCGAAACTTCGCCACTTGACAAAGATCGCGATGAAGCGTCCGGATCAAAGGTCACGCCTCGATAGATTTCATTGATAGAAAGTGATACGTCTAGTGATTCCAACCGAATCTGATCCTGCAGGCTACGTGCATCGCGCAGAAGCCACGCATCATCTGCTTGCCGCAGATAGACCTCAATGCATGCTTCTTTCTGAGAAATGAGAATCAATTCTCGTAGGCTAGAAATGCGACGATAATGACTGGCTTTGGTACCACGATCATACGACTCGGTGGTATCAGATAGCACTTCAATTAACACGATGGGATTCGTGACGGTTTGGCTGACGTCCACGTCGTACTCCAATGGCCCGTATACTACGGTCACGTCGGGATAGGTATACAAACCACTCTCTTCTACTTTGATTCGTAAATCGCTGTTGAAGACTCGACACGGGCGTTCTTTAAGAACATTGCCAAGTTCACGAACTACGTTGGCGGCAATCAAACTATGATTTGCCGAACCGCCAGCCATCGCAAATATCTCGCCGCGATAATATTCGCTTTTAACCTCTGACGTTCGTTCGCGTGCTTCATATTCCGAAAGCGTGATTCCCTTGAGTACCGTCGACATGGCACACCTCGCACTGACTCTACTAGGTTATTACCTTATAATATTATCGTTGACCTAGTGCCAACCAGCAACACCTGATGCTGCCCAGGACCAAGATCGTTCTTGTCACTTGGTAGCTGAAAACTACTATGTTAAGTCGTTTTTAAGTGGCTACTTCTTTCAATTTTTTCCAGTCAAATGTGACTCTTTCAACTACGAGACCTCAATGACATCTGCCGAAATCATCGCAATCGGTTCGGAACTTCTCACGCCCTCGCGAATCGACACGAACAGCTTGTGGTTGACTGAGCGGTTAAACGAAATCGGAATTGAAGTGTGTCAAAAGACAATCGTTGGCGACGAACCTTTGCGGCTTCAAGCCGCCATTGAGCAGGGGCTGACGCGATCGCAGCTTGTTATCACCACGGGAGGTCTAGGGCCGACCGAAGACGACATGACTCGGCAGTGCGCAGCGTATGCTTTGAATCGAGAGCTGGTATTTCGTGAAGACCTGCTGGAGGCAATCAGTCAACGATTTCGTTCGATGGGATATGACATGCCAGCCAAGAATCGCGTGCAAGCGTATCTCATCGATCAAGCCGAAGTGCTGTCCAACGACCATGGCACCGCTCCAGGCCAATGGGTTCGCTTGCAAGATCGCCAATTGATCATTCTGCCAGGACCGCCCAAAGAACTACAGCCGATGTTCAACGCTCATGTACTGCCTCGGCTAGCTCAAATGGCTGGCCAGATGAGTGTACGTCGAAAAATACTGCGAGTCTCTGGAATGGGCGAGTCGTTTATGGATGAACTGATCGCACCGATTTACACGCGATATCAAAATCCACAAACTGCTACGCTTTTTAACAAGACCGAAGTTGAAGTTCAGCTAACAGCTCAGGGTCGCGACCCAGCCGAAGCAGATCGCCTGAATGATGAACTTGCCGCGCGCATCGCTGAGAAATTGGGCGTGGCTGTATTCGCCTTGAATGGGGAGAGCATGGAGGAGGTGGTTGGCAAGCTACTGACCTTGGCAGGTAAAACCGTGGCTGTGGCCGAAAGCTGCACGGGAGGACTGGTGGCCGAGCGACTGACAGAAGTCTCTGGTGCTTCCGCATACTTTATGCAGGGTGTCGTAGCCTATCAAAACGCCGCCAAGGTGCAGTTGTTGGACGTGCCTGCCGAACTGATCGAAGCTCACGGAGCGGTTTCTGCTGAAGTCGCGGAAGCGATGGCCAGAGGCATGAGAACGCGTGCAGGCACCGATTACGGCTTGTCCACCACGGGCATTGCCGGTCCATCAGGCGGAAGCCAGCAGAAGCCTATTGGCACGGTTTACATTGGATATTGCGATGACCGACAAACCAAATCACTTCACTTAAGACTGCCAGGTGACCGCAATTTGATTCGTTGGCGAGCCTCTCAAGCCGCACTGGATTACTTGCGCCGACAAATGCTCAAACAGGCTCCAAAGTAGGTGGTTAACGCATTTCCTGCCTCTGGATGTCATGAATTCTGCCCATTTTGACCAAACTATCTGAAATATTTTGCCTTCAATGTAGACTGCTAGTCTTGCATCCCCTATACTGCCCTAATCGCCTGGGTCTCTGGGAAGTCCCGAGAACTTATGAATTGGCGAACAGAGTAGTTCCATTTGGATTTGCAAAAAGCTGTTTCAGACAAGCTGTTAAAACGATTGAGTTGGATTTGTTTTCTGGTCGAGCTTGTCTAAGTTCTTCTGAGTTTTGGATCCTGTTCGGTTGCTCTAGCGCCTGCGGCTGATAACACGGTAAACAACACGGGCCATTGAGGTCAGTTGCGACTGTGCTGGCAACGCTCTTCGGTTGGAACCCCTGTATTTCTCCCGAGTCATTCGGGTCGAGTTTTTTATGGAGTTCAGTACATGAACATCTACGTTGGTAACCTGAGTTTCAACACTACCGAAAGCGAACTGGAAGAGGTATTCGGTGCTTATGGTCAGGTTAAGTCGGTCAACATTGTTTAAGATCGTGATACCGGACGGTCGCGAGGTATTGCGTTTGTCGAGATGGCAGACGGCAAAGCAGGCAAAGAGGCCATTGAAGGGGTCAATCTGAAGAACATCGGTGGCCGCTCAGTTACGGTCAACGAAGCAAGGCCACGTGAAGAGCGTCGTGGTGGCGGCGGTGGTGGTGGCGGTGGTCGCAATCGCTGGTAGGCTGATCACTTTTTCGCATTTTGCTGTTCTGTCTCATTATCTCCCCTAGGTATCACTCTGGGGGAGATCGTCCGGTCAGGGGGACATAGTGCTATGTGCCCTTGATCATGAGTTGTCATCTTTCTTGCTATTGCCAGCGTTACCTTTTAGGTTCAAGGTGAACAAGTTCTCCTGGACGTTGGGTCTGTCATGATCAATCTTCCCAGTTACATCGCCGGTGTTTCCGTCACAACAGATCGCTGGCTGACCGTAATCAATCCGTGGAATGATCAAGTGGTAGGGCGAGTCTCCACGATTAGCTCGGACCATTTGAATGACTTGATCGCAGCTCATCAAGTGTCGCGTCCGAGGTTGTCGCGTTATGAGCGCAGCCAAATTCTACTGCGAACTCGGCAATTGCTTGACGAGCATCGTGATTCACTGGCTAGGCTGATCACAGCAGAATCGGGGCTTTGCCTGCGTGATACGCGTCTGGAAGTTCAACGCGCATGCGATGTATTTTCGTTTTCTGCAATGGAAGCGCTGCGGGATGACGGTCAGATTTTTGATTGTGACATCTCTCAGCTTGGCAAGGCTCGCAAGATTTTTACGGTCCGCGAACCGCTTTCGCTGGGACTGGCGATCACCCCTTTTAATTTTCCGCTGAATCAAGTTGCCCACAAAGTAGCGCCCGCGATCGCCGCTGGCACTCCCTTGATATTAAAGCCGTCGGAGAAGACTCCGCTGACCGCCGTGCGATTGACCGAGCTGCTTTATGAAGCTGGTTTGCCAGGCTGGATGCTAAGCTGTGTCCATGGGGAATTGGATCAAGTCACCCATCCATTGATCACAGACCAACGCATCGAAATGATCACCTTTACCGGCAGTGTACCTGTTGGCAAGCAGATCGCTGCCAAGGCTGGTTACAAAAAACTGTGTCTTGAACTGGGTGGCCATTCACCGATGATCGTGATGGCTGATGCCGACTTGGAAATGGCGGCCAGACTGACCTGCGAGGGCAGTTTTCGCAACAGCGGGCAGCGCTGCACGGCCATTCGCCGGTTGTTGGTTGAGCGCGCGATCATTCAGCCGTTCACCGCACTGCTACTGGAAATGGCCAAAAGCTACACGTGCGGCGATCCAGCGGACGAAGCGACGATCATCGGCACGGTAATCAACCGCTCTGCCGCCGAGGCCCTTGAAAGGGCTGTACAGACCACACTGGCCCAGGGAGCAAAATTGCTAATGGGCGGTCAACGTCAGGGGGCTCAATTCACACCCACGATTCTAACCGACGTTCCGCGCCAAGCAACTTTATGTCGACAAGAATGTTTTGGCCCCATCGTGCCCATCATCGCTGTGGAGAATCTGGATGAAGCGCTGCAACTGGCCAATGATACCAGTTACGGACTGGCGGCGGCGATCGTTACCCAGAATCTGCAAGCCGCTTTAAGGGCCGTCCGAGAAATCAAAGCGGGCGCGGTTCATGTCAATGAGATTCCAGCCTACAGATTGGAAACTAGCCCATTCGGCGGCATCAAAGACAGCGGACTGGGTGTCAAGGAGGGTGTTATGGAAGCCATCAAATTTATGACCAACGTCAAAACATTTTCGCTGCCCTGGTAATTGGAGCACTGGAATGCCAACCGTCCTGCGCACACCTGACCAGCGATTCACAACCTTACCTGGGTTTCCCTATCAGCCGCACTACGTTCAAGTGGGCGATACACGCATGCACTACGTTGATCACGGTCAGGGTCAAGCGATATTGTGCCTACATGGCGAACCGACCTGGTGTTACCTCTATCGCAAGATGATTCCCGACTTGTCGTCTGAGCATCGCGTGGTCGCACCTGATTTGATTGGCTTTGGCCGATCAGACAAATACGCCGATCGAAGCGATTATTCTTTCCAAATGCACGTCGATAAATTAACAGCATTCATACAACTTTTGGATCTGCGTGATATCACTTTAGTTTGCCAGGATTGGGGAGGTCTGATTGGACTGCGCGTGGCAGCCGAAAACCAAGAGCGGTTTGCCAGACTGGTAATCATGAACACATGGTTACCAACTGGTGATGACCCTCCTAGCGGGGCCTTCATGAAGTGGCGAGACTTTGCTGCACGACAACCGGATATGCCTATTGGCTTTGTGATGCAGCGCACGCTTGTAGGAGGTTCGGCAGTTGACGCAGCCGTGATCGCTGCTTATGAAGCTCCCTTCCCCGATGCAAGTTACAAAGCTGGCGCGGCTCAATTCCCACTACTGGTACCAATCACCCCGGACGATCCCGGTTCCGAAGGCATGCGGCGGACTCGTCAAGCCATGTCGCAGTGGACCAAACCTGTTCAGATCCTGTTTTCGGATTCAGATCCCATCACGGCGGGTGGTGATCGCTTCTTTCGAAAATTGATGCCAGCCGCAAGTGCCCAACCGGAAATCACCATTCGTTGTGCCAGCCATTTCCTGCAAGAGGACTCAGGACAGGAAATCGCCGGGCATATTCTGGATTTTATCAAACGTACCTAGCCAGCGGACAAGTCAAGTTGCCAATAGGCAATTCTCCGTAGTGGGATTCGCTAGAATTCCTGTGCAATGCTTCGCGCCAGAATTTGTTTTTCACAGTTTTACGCCAAAAAGTCTTTGGTGCTTCAAGAATTCTGGCGAATTCCACTACGTTGGCTGAACACTCGGCAGTTTTCGGCACATCGCCAGAGGCCGGCTAGCGTCTCGGGGACTGGTTCTTCGTGATGGCCATAGTGACTTTGTATCTGCAGCATCAGTTCGACACGATCCAGGCTGTCTAGTCCAAGGTTCTCCAGATTGGTGTCTGCTTGCAGTTCGTTAGATGCCAATGTTCGTCCAAGCAAATTTTCCACCAATTGATTGACTTGCTGGATGGTCTGCGAACTGATAGCCGACCCATCGACGGGGACACGCAGCGCCGGCTGAAAGTTACCTTGACGCGGACCGATCCAGTGATGATAGCGGACGAACTTAGGCGGCTGGCCGCCGTCTGCGTTGTACCATTGCTCCAGGAACTCGTTGAACGATCGACGATCATTCAGCGGTAATTGGCTGCGATCAATGACTTTTAGCTGCATCGTTACATGTCGGCGCGGCAGCCCGAAAATAAAACTTGCCAAAGTCCAAAGAGCAGCATACTGGGTCTGCCGTGCCAAATTCGGAAGTTCACCAGTGGCGGCACAACTGAATCGACTGCCCCACAGCCCGCGTGTTCGAACCAAGACGATATTCGCTTCTGGTACGCTACAGATCAGTTCGTAAGCAGCTCTGGCGGCACCTACCACTTCTCTATCGCCCCGTTGCAATCGTCCGGAAGGATAGATCAGAATACAGTCCCCTGCCCTGAGCCGTTCGATAGTGTGCTGGATCAGTTCGCAGGTCAGGCGATGATTCTGTCGATTGGGCCGTGTCAGGTCGGGAACTTCCAAGGCGCTGGCCAGCTTCATCAGCGGCCACAACAGTTTCATGCGATAGGTGCCCGAGTAGACCAACGGGCGCAGTGGCCTGTACAAAGAAACTCGCGTGATCAGTAGCAGCGGGTCGATATAAGCCGGATGGTTTGGCAATATCAACGTCGCTCCTGTGAGCGCGTTGACTTGCTCCAGACCTTCCAACTGAACGCGGTAGCGCAGGCTCAATAGACGGCGGATCAGAGTTTTCAACAGAATTGTTGGTCCCCTTTTGAGCGTTCGCGAGCGACGAATATGTGTTGTACTGTTGCTACCGTCGCCTGACGGTGGTCCAACGGGCTACCACCGTCTGGCGACGGTAGCTACCAGTGGTTGCGACCTTCCAAGTTGCAAAATGATCAGACTCAATGCCTTGGACAAGCTGGAAGCTTGCCCCCACTTCTAAGCCTGGATGAAGCCGTAGCTATCGTCAACCTGTCGCTGGCCTTAGAAGACTCTTGCTAGGCTCGTGGCGGAGCGTAAACGCGAATCTTGAGCTGCTTTCCAGCCACTCGAGTTCGCCGCAGTACGCTAACAACATCGTCGGACAATCCTGCTGGCAAATCGATCGTCGTATAGGCGGCTCGTATGTCGATTGGACCGATCTCCGAACCCGGAATACCGGCCTCGTTGGCGATAGCACCAACGATGTTGCCAGGTTTGACGCCGTCGCTTCGCCCAACCGCCAGTTGATAACGCTGTTTGCCAGGGGCCGGTTGGCCCATTGCTCCTCGGTGCCGGGAACCACCGCGCTGGTCGTGACGAGGCCTGTCGTCGGACGACCGCTGACCTCGGCCTCGACCGCCAAACTCGCCTTCGAATTTGTTCTGTCTGCGGCCCGATCGTCGGTCGTCCATCTCGGCGGCCTCAATGGGCTTGATCGCCAAATTCTTGCCAAACATTGGCTGATCACGTCGCAACTGACAAGCTAACCCGGCAGCGATGATCAGCGGATCGGTGCCCGTTTCTTGCGCATACTGTGTGACGATCGTCTGAAAGACAGAAATGTCTTGATTGGCAATCGTATTAGTCAAGTCGCTTTTGAACCGTTCGACTCGTTTCAAATTGATTTGTCGAGCTGTTGGAATATCTACGATCTGAATCGGTTGCCGAGTCACTTTTTCTATCAGACGCAGTTTCCGCTGCTGGATGGGGGTCAGAAAAATATAGGCTACACCTGCTCGACCCGCCCGACCAGTACGGCCAATGCGATGCACGTACGATTCACCATCGTGTGGCAAATCAAAGTTGAATACGTGGCTAATGCGCTGCACATCCAGACCACGCGCGGCAACGTCGGTGGCAACCAATACATTTAGTTTTCCCGACTTGAGTTGATCCACGGTGCGCTGGCGTCGGGCTTGAGGCAAGTCACCATTGAGTGCAGCAGCCGATATTCCTAAGCTCACTAAAGACTCAGCTACTCGAACCGTTGTATCTTTTGTCTTGGTGAAAACGATGACACCATCCGTATTTTCTAGTTCCAACAATCGCACTAACAATTCCAGTTTGTCACGTTCGTTGACAAACACACATCGTTGTTCAATGGATTCTGCGGTAAGTGTCTTCTGGCGAATGGTCACCAGGGCCGGATCGACCAGATGCTGGTCTGCAATTTCCCGAATCGCAGCGGGCATCGTGGCAGAAAACAGTGCCATCTGCTTGGGTTGCTGCGCTTTGGCTAAAATCCTTTCTACATCTTCCTGAAATCCCATGTTCAACATCTCGTCAGCTTCATCCAACACCAGACAGCTTAACTCATCCAGTCGCAATGTTCCGCGATCCAGGTGATCGATGACTCGACCTGGCGTGCCAACCACAATGTCCACACCTTTGGTCAATCCGCGCAGTTGCGGCTGATAGTCGGCACCACCATATATGGTTAGCACGCGCAGCTTCGGCAGATTGGCTCCGTATGTTTCGAATGCCTGAGCCACCTGTTGAGCCAACTCGCGAGTAGGAGCCAACACCAAGACCTGAGGCAACCGACGCCCTGACTGAAGACGGCTTAAAATGGGTAATGCAAAAGCAGCCGTTTTGCCGCTGCCCGTTTGGGACTGGGCTAACACGTCTCGGCCCTGCAAAATGTGTGGGATGATCTCGGCCTGAACGGGTGTGGGCTGAATGTAGCCTGTATTTTGAACAGCCATCAGGACTTCAAGCGACAGACCCAAATCACTGAACAGGGACGTAGGAGCAGTTTCACTAGCAGTGTTTTCAAGCGTGGTCGACATGTGCAATTCTTTCAAGGTAAACTTTCTCGGACCTCGATCCGCTATATGTCCACCGGTCGGGGACACAGCAATAGCGGCTCAATTCTGCCGGATAATAAATTCTGTAGCTGACTGCCTAAAACTGGGACCACGATTGCTGACACGCAGAAAGCCGACCTACTAAATAGTGAAGCCGCTTTTTCGCGCCCGGTTTGTGACGGATTAGTTCTTCAGCCACCCCCAAGCCTAAACAACTGGTTCGACATGGTATGGCTTCGAATGATTGGCTACGCTGCTACGCGAGCGTACTTCTTCCTCGAGATGAAAATCCACGATAGACTCGTGTCGCAATCCGTTTGCCCGACACGACACACTGCATCAAAGGAGTGGAAGAGGACAAGAACTGCATTTTTTGGCTTGATGAACGGCAAGAACCGCACCAAACTTCCCTAGAGCATCAGGCTGTGAACTGTCAGCGGCGACGCTCGATTTTCAAATGACGGACGATAAAATACACAAACATGACAACTTGCGATAGCCTGAATTTCGATTTTTTGGAATTTTGCTGACTTAGCAAAACAGTTCCAGATACGGTAGACTTAGCCTTTTAGAACGCTTATTCATATTAAACAGGGTTTTTCATCGTGGATTTTTTTGAGGCGGTTACCCGTCGACGCAGTACGCGACAATTCACCCAAGATCCAGTTGATCCCAGCGTGATCCAGCGGGCACTGTCGGCTGCCATCTGGGCTCCCAATTCTTCCAATTTGCAAACATGGGACTTTTTCTGGGTAGAAAGCCAGACGGCCAAGGCGAAACTAGTTCAAGCATGCTTAAACCAGTCACCCGCTCGCAAAGCACAACATCTGATCGTCATCACCGCCAACCCCAAACTTTGGCGAAGGTCGAGTCCCTATCTTGCGCAGTGGGTTGAAAGCGAACAGGCTCCGCCGCCCGTTCATACCTACTATAAGAGACTGGTCCCAATCACCTATCGATGGGGTCTCTTGGATAGCTTTGGATGGCTGAAAAAAATCGTGTATGGAAGCATTGGCCTTTTCCGCCCCATGATGCGAGGCCCTTGCCTGCGACGCGAGCTGCAAGAAGTAGCCATCAAATCTGCCGCTCTGGCAGCCGAAAACTTTGTGTTAGCCATAGCCGCACAAGGTTATGCCACTTGCATGATGGAAGGCTTTGACGAGGTTCGCGTGCGCAGGATATTGGGACTAGGCAGAGCCTATCGCATCGTCATGGTCATCGCAGTCGGCCAAGCCGCAGAAAAACCCACCTGGGGCCGCCCTTTTCGCATCCCCGACGATTTGGTCATTCATCGAGTGTAGCGTAGCCATTGGTTGCACGAACTGCACAGCCAACCTACAAAGGCTGTTACTTCACGATGCGATCGAGTTTTAATTCTTTGAAAACTGCACGATTCATATCGTGAACTCTTAATCTGCCTTAGCTATCAGGGTAGAATAGCCGCTACACCTTTGAAAGCTAAATTCATGCAGCGACAGTTTATTGCTCAACTAAAAGTCCGCGAAAGCGTGGATGAAATCTATCGTGTCGCCGACAAACAGATTCGCGCTAATCGGCAAGGAAGTGATTACCTGTTACTGCAATTGACCGATCGCACTGGACTGATTACCGCTCTTAGGTGGAACGCTAGCCAGTCCTTGTACGAGACGTTTCAGAAAGGCGACTTCCTGCGCATCATAGGCACTTCCCAGCTTCACAACGGGCTGCTTCAGATCATCGTTCAAGATTTTGAGCCGGTGCCAGCAGAGAAAGTAGATCTGGTCGACTTTGAAAAAAATAACTCTAGCGAGATAGATGATCTGATAGCTGAGCTGAAGAACTGGCTGTGTCAGTTGAACAATCCACATCTGAGGCAACTGGCCGAAAACTATTTGAACGACCAATCGTTGATGGCCGAACTGCGTCGCGCACCTGCGGGGGTCAAGACACATCATGCTTATGAAGGTGGACTGCTGCAGCATCTTGTCAGCCTGATGCGAGCGGCCAACGCCATTGCCGGTCTATATCCTCGAATCGATCGAGACTTGCTCTTGATGGGAGTTTTCCTGCATGACCTGGGTAAGACTGAAGAGCTGTGTTTTGACGGCGAGATGACCTACACCGATGCTGGCCAGTTGCTGGGTCACTTGGTGCAAGGAGCCATCGATTTGGATCGTCGCATTGCCTTGATCCGGCAGAAGTCCGCCTCGGAATTTCCTGAATCCTTACGTCTGCGATTGCTTCACATGATCATCAGTCACCACGGTCAGTTGGAACATGGCAGCCCCAAAGTTCCGATGACCATCGAAGCCATCGTGCTGGCCTACCTGGATGATTTGGACGCCAAAATCAATCAGGCCACAGAACTGATCGCTGCTGATCGCAATTCGGATAGCGCTTGGACTACGTTTCATCCCAGTCTAAGTCGCAAGTTGTATAAGCCATCTTTAGGCAGCTAGGGCTTGCTGAATACCAGGAACGACCGAAATTGTACAGATCCAAGACAAGACTCATGCGGCACGGCGGATCGATGCGGCTGAATGTCTTTCTGTTTGAATGTGTGATTGTGGCCATTGGTCAATACGCTGTTGAGCTGCTTCAAGGCGTTTTTGTATCGACTGGCTAGCACGCGCGGCTAGCACTCCGGTTGCCCAAGCTACCGAGGCAGAGATGTTGCCACCCAAACAACCGCGCAGAAGATCGCTCATGGCGGCGGTTGCTCCGCTGGAACACAGCCCATAACCTACAGCCAATTCTGCCAATTGTTTAACGCAAGGGCCGGAATGAGAACGAGCCATCGGTAGTGTCGATTCTAACTGTGTACTCTCTAGTAACTCGCAGGGGAGACTCAGTTGGTGCATCAACAGCGCCAACTCGGTATCCGCATTCTCCCAACACACCGCTTCGTTCCATCCTCCCACGGCCAGCAAGGCGCGACGGCGATAGAATCCGCCGCTCAATTGCGGACCAGCAACCAGTCCAGGTCGCCGCTGATCGATCCGTCCCGATTGCAGAATCGTGCTGTCCGATACGGCTGCTTGCGAGATCCCCAATAATGATCGGTTCGAATCTGAGTGATGGATCGGCACGGCCATACTAGCGAGCGACGTACTGGGGCTAAGGCGTTGGCAGGCTTGGTCTGCCCAGTTCATCCCGCTGACTTTCACCCCAGGTGCCAACACGCAGACGACAGGCGCGCGAGCTACCATCAGACCCGCATTCAGCAAGGCAACTGGATTAGTCGTCTGCTCCTGAACCAGCAGCAGTTCGTCTCCCAACTGGTAGGGATCCGCATAGTTGCCATGATGAACTACGATGATTTCACAATCGGATGGTCGATTTTCCAAAACGGACAGAATGGTGGCTTCAAGAGCTTCATCCGTCGTTTGATGCGGGATGATGGTCGTCAGACGTGGCACAGAATTATTCTCCTGGGTGGCTCGCCTAAACGCCTGCTTGCGGAAGCATCCTGAAAGCATCCCAACGCAGAATTCCCCATATGGACTACGCAAAATTCGAAGCACTCGAATCAGCGGCGTTCCTGCCCATCAAGAACTGGGGGCACCACCTAGGGATCATCCTTGATCTTGCTCGGACCGTGCGATCCTGTTGGCGGCGACTGGGGCTCCCTTTGCTTCCCTGCAAAGCTGGCACACTTCACCAATCGGCCAATTACCTTCCGGAACTCGACCAAATTTGCTACCGGTCGATCAGGAAAAATAGGATACCTACGACAGCTATGCAAATACACACCCCCCTCTAAAGGCAGGTGCCGAACCGACAAAGTGAACTTTTTAACTTGATTTGTGGTCTGAACTGAATAAGAATTGAAGGTGTTAGCTAACTGGGTTGGCGGCTCGGGTTGAGCCGCTTCCCACAACCTTTCGGATCGCGAGCACGCATCGCGATGGACTTTGTTTCAGACTTGGCTTGCAACCCTCTTCGGCTGACGTGGTGGTTGGGGTCAGGTGAACCCTGTTTAAGAAAAGGAGGTGATCGCGTGAGTATATGTTTTACCAGCCATAGGGGTGATTCCCCATAGGCAGCCGGCGGGCTGCCAGTGGCAGTCATCCCCTCGTGCAGATCACCTAAAACGTGCACGAGCCTTTACTATAGCGGGCGTGGATTTCACCTTGTAATCCACGCCCGTTTTTATTTCCCTTGGCCCTAAATTTCCCGCTGCAAAGCCTGTGCAAAGGACCAGGATCTCGCCGAACATGTTCTACTGTATTCTGCAATTTGGGTCTACAGCTCTATCTCTGCCAACCTTAATTCTCGGCTAGCTTGAGCTACCAGAGCGGCTTGGTCTGCTGTCAACGGACCCAGCATAGGTTGGATCGGACCGGTTTCAGCGATGCCAGCAGCGGCCAATGCTTGATGAAGTACCGAAATCGGCTGTATCTGGTTGCGTAAGTCTTCGAGAGCCTGAAACCTTCTGCGCAGAAGCTCTGCCGCCGCGTAATCTTTTGCGGAGACAGCGGCCAGCAGACGCATCGACATCTTGGGCGCCACGCAGACGCAACCGCTGGTAAAACTGGCTACTCCAAAGTCACGCATGTGAACGATGGCCGGTTGCTCGCCGATGCCACTGACAATCCTGTTGGGTTCAACCACCTGGGCAATCTCACGCAGGTAGTCATCTTTGGCTGGATCGTCTCGGACAACGGCGTACTTGACCCAACTGATCAAGCCATCATCTTCTAGCGACTGCACTGCGCGAGGGGCTAGCCAGCGGTCATGTTTCAGGTAAAGAACGATAGGCTTTCCAAGCCTTTCTGCGAACAATCGAATCCCCGTTGCCAAACCCGCTTGATCGGCAATCTCCTTCTGAGGCAGAATCATGACGGTGGGGAAATCAAAATCGATCAGTACGTCGGCTTGATCCATCATCGTGCCGAACGCGGGTCCCACCGACGGTATCACCCAAGTTGATTGTCTGACCGCACTCTGCAGCATGGACAACAACTGAGCGTACTCGCTTGGTCGTACGTGATACAAAACCGCATTCCCACCGTACAGCAACGTGGAAACGCCACCATGTTCTAGATATTCGATCAGTCGTCTGTTTTCAGCATCACAAATTCGTCTATCGGATGTACGTGCCACCGGGGGCACAGCGATTACGCTGGCCGCCAACCGTTGCGAAAGATCAAAGGATGGTTCCATTTTTCAGTTTTCAAAAAGAACTGGCTAAATCGAGGCAACTAATATATCGAAGGCTCTTCGCCAGGGCTGCGCCCTATCAGAAAATCAAAATCACAGCCTTCATGCGCTTGGCTGACATGTTTGCCAAAGAGTGCTTGATAGCCTCGCGACCACTGCTGGGCAGGTGCTTGCCATAGCATGCGTCGCTGGGACAACTGATCCTGGTCGATCAATAGATTCAACTGTCTCCCTTCGACATCCAGTTCAATCCAATCACCATCTTGGACCAGTGCCAACGGACCGCCCAAGTGCGATTCAGGACTGATGTGCAAAACGCAGGTCCCGTAGCTTGTGCCACTCATTCTGGCATCGGAAATTCGCACCATATCACGAACGCCTGCTCTGAGCAACTTGTCCGGGATCGGCAACATTCCCCACTCAGGAAAGCCTGGTCCCCCCAATGGTCCAGCCGATCGCAACACCAGAACTGTATCGGCGGTTACGGGCAGATCAGGTTCATTGATCTTTGCCTTCAGATGAGCATAGTTATCAAACACCAGAGCTTGACCACGGTGCTTCCAAAGCCTTGGGTCAGCAGCCACGGGCTTAATGACGCAGCCGTGTGGTGCCAGATTGCCGCGTAGAACGTAAGTGCCTCCGCTGGTCGACAATGGATTACCTCTGGTTCGAATCACCTGTTCGTCCAATACTGGGCGATCCGACAACTGCTGCTGCAAGGTCCCTCCTGAAACCGTTCGACTTTGTAAGTCCAGCAGATCCGGCAATTGACTAAGCAGGCCTGCCAAGCCCCCTGCGTGATGAAAATCTTCCATCAAAAATCGACCTGCTGGCCTCAGGTCAGCCAGTACCGGAACTCGGCGCGACCACAGATCGAAATCCTCTAAGGTAATTCGACAACCTGCACGTCCTGCCATCGCGATTAAATGGACGATGGCATTGGTCGACCCGCCGATGGCCAACTGAGTGATCAATGCATTGTTGAACGAGCCTTGAGTCAGCAGCTTGCTGGGCGATAACTTTTGCCAAGCCATTTCAACGGCTCGCCGCCCCGTAGCAACTGCAAGACGACTATGTTCGGCCACAACGGATGGGATCGAACTGGCTAGTGGCAGCGTAAGACCCAAGGCTTCAGCCAGACAGGCCATCGTGGAGGCGGTACCCATCGTCATGCAGGTGCCTGCTGATCGAGCAATGCAATTTTCAATCTCGCACCAATCGCAATCCGGCAGGTGACCCGCGCGGCGCTCGTTCCAAAACTTCCAAGCATCGGAACCACTGCCCAGCGTGTGCTCTTTCCAGCGAGCCTTCAGCATAGGACCGGCGGGCAGGAAGATCGAGGGAATGTCCGCCGAAAAAGCGCCCATCAGAAGTGCTGGAACCGTCTTATCGCATCCGCCCATCAAAACGGCAGCGTCTATCGGATGGCAGCGCAAGACCTCTTCGGTCTCCATCGCCAACAAGTTGCGGTACAGCATGGTAGTGGGCTTCATCAGCATTTCACCAAGACTAATGACCGGTATTTCGACCGGAAAGCCGCCCGCTTGTAGGACTCCGCGCTTTACTTCTTGAACACGCTGCGGAAAGTGAGAATGACAGGTATTCAGGTCGCTCCAAGTGTTCAAAATGCCGATGATTGGCTTGTCGCGATAGTCATGATCGTCCAGCCCCATACCCTTAAGACGGGAACGGTGACCAAAACTGCGCAAATCATCTGGCTGAAACCAGCGCGAGGACCGTAGCTGGCTGGGATCTCGATTTGATGAATCTTCCATCGAATTTCATTTAGCTTTGAAGCAATTTCTATGAGCAGGGCTCTGGTTGTCACCTGGTATGGTCTACTGAATAATACGTGTTTTATCTGGTTTTACGGATTTTGACCACATGGTTGTTTTGGCTGTTGCGGGGATTGGCGTAGCTTTAGTTGTTCTGACAATTCTTGTTTTGCGACTCCACCCCTTCTTAGGCTTGCTGTTGGCTACACTTTTCGTCTTGGCACTCACGCCCAAATCCAGTTGGCTAAACCTGCAACTTGCTGATCAACTTCAGCGTATTGAACGGGTGTCTAGTGATGGATTGGTATTATTGTCCGGCGCTGTAGTTGTGGATGAAGACTATTTATGGTGGCCTACTGACTCAGATCAGCCATCTCCCAGCTTTTGGCGATTTCAAAACTTGGATTGGGTTGATTCGAAGCAGCGTTGGGCTCGGCCTGCAGCCATCGAAGATTCGTCTGATCCTAACGGCCCATCGATCGCGACTTTTGGGGTCGGCGATTCATTCATCTTACGCAGCGACTACGAACAGGCTCTTCATGCGTGGCAGCAAGCTCGGTTTACGACGGTATTACCTCGCCTGGCTAAAGGGATTTCCGATACCTTTCAGCGAATTGGATTGCCTATTATCTTGGCAGCCATTATTGGTGCATGCCTGCTACACAGTGGTGCGGCACACAGCCTAATTTTGGCGCTAAGCAGGCTTCTGGGACAGCAGCGTCTGGCACCTACACTCATGATCAGCGGATTTGTCTTAGGTATCCCCATCTATTTCGACACGGTCTTCTATCTGCTGCTGCCGCTGGCCAAAGTTTTTGCCGCTCGTCATAAAACCAAGGCGGTATTGGTAGTCATGTCGATCATTGTAGGCGCGACCATGGCACATTCTCTGGTGCCGCCCACTCCTGGCCCACTATTGGTCGCCAGTCAGTTAGGGATCTCGCTGGGAGCAGCGATGTTGGGTGGCCTCGTGGTCGGAGGGACCGCTTCGCTAGCTGGTTACTTGTATGCTGTTTGGTGCAATCACTGGATGTCCATTTCGATTCTTGGATCGACTGATACCACCTGCTCTTCCGACCAAATAGCCGACGAAACTGCATCTGTCCCCAGTCCACCGAAAGTTCACGCTCTGATGGCGGGCCTGCCACTACTGATCCCTATTATCTGCCTGGGCAGCGCTGAAATTTACAAGCATTTGAGCCTCTCACCCAATAGTGCCCAAAGCGATCAAACGTTGCAGGCACCCGATGGATTGTGGTTACTTTTTGGAGATCCGAATTTTGTGTTGCTGATTTCTGCAGCTTTGTCTTACTTGTTGTTACGCCGAGCAGTATCTTCCAAGGAATCGACACCGCTGATCGCCAAAGCGCTTTCTGATGCTGGCGTCATCTTGCTGCTTACCTGCGCCGGCGGCGCTTTTGGGACGGCTCTTGGGCAGCTTGGAGTCGCTGGCGCACTGGCTGAATTGGCACCCAATCTAACTGCGACTTACAGCCTACTGCCAGCGGCTTTCTTGTTGACGGGTTTGATCCGCGTGGCTCAAGGGTCTGCAACGGTAGCTATGATCACTTCCGTTGGGATTGTTTCACCGCTGGTCGTCGGCCAGACTTTACCATTTCATCCGGTTTATGTGGCGCTGGCTATCGGCAGCGGATCCAAATTGATGCCATGGATGAATGACAGCGGGTTTTGGCAAGTCTCGACAATGACCGGTATGTCTGTCCAGCAAACGCTTAAGACGTTTTCTGCGGCGCTCACTTTGATGGGCTGTGTTGGATTTTTGGTCACTTTACTGGGTGCCTGGCTTCTTCCATTGATCTGAACGATGGCTCTTAGTGGTCTTCGGCAACTTGAGCGTGCCCTGCGCCAAGACGCGTTCCTACTGATTCCATCAGAAGAGTAATGATTACCCCTGCGACCAATAGGCCTAATACCAACATCCCGCTAGCCGAACTTTCTCCTGGCCAAAGCATTTCAAATTCTTGCTCTTTAAAAGGCAGCTCTGCCGTGGCAGCGGTCGGCCTTTGAAACGGCCAAATCTTGTAGATAGAACCGAGCATCAGGCCAACCAAAACCGCCATGGTATCGTCGTGTCGCTTGGCCAGTAACCATCGCAAAAGGCGGCTAAAGGACAATAAACCAACCAGACAGCCAAGAACAAACGTTGTCAAAATGACCAGTCCCGTCAGATCGATCTGTCCTTTGGGCAGTCCCCTGAGCAGTTCCGTAATCGGGTGATACATGCCTAAGACTAACAGTACAAAGGCACCACTGATCCCTGGCAGAATCATCGCGCAAATCGCCACCACGGCCGACAAGAAAGCCGTCAGTGGATTTAGCGGGCTTTGCATCGGCGTCAAACGACAAATTTGCCACGCAATCACGGCACCTACCAGGATCAACACCACGTGCGCCACCGTCCATTTGCCAAGTCGTTTGGCAACCAAGTAACTCGATGCCAGGATCATGCCTACAAAAAGCGAAAAGACGTAGGCCTGTTGATGCACGAGCAAATAGTGAATCAGCGACGCCAATCCGATGATGCCGGTAGCGATACCAGATCCAAGCCCGATCAAGAACCTGGCATCGATTTGATTCAAACCGGCAGCCCAATTCCCCCTCAACATCTGCCGAACAAAGCTAACATCGATATTAGCGATTGCGCTGACCAGCCGCTCGTAGTGGCCTAGGATCAGGGCTACTGTTCCTCCAGAGACACCGGGGATAATATCAGCCGCTCCCATACAAAGGCCACGCAGCCAGTTGATGGCATCACCAGAAAATCCGCTACTATTGTTAGACATGGAATAAACTTTTTCGTGTTAAGATTGGTAACTTCGACTTTCACGAGAATTTTGCCGACCGGCCATAGGCTGCTGTATGCTATACCATGCTGTGCAAATCCCATCGCAGTATCTGTGAATCCGAGGGAAAATCGATTCTGTTTATCACCGAGAGCTGCCTTCCAACAAGTAAAGTCTTGCCACAACAAGAGATTCTATTTCCATTTTGCCGCAAGGCTCCCATCCAGTGTCTGATCATCTAAAAGCTTTAATCATCGGAATCGTCGAGGGATTGACGGAATTCTTGCCTGTCAGCTCCACTGCGCATATCCGAATTTGCCAAGAGCTTTTAGACATTCCCATGGACGACAATTATTGGAAGATGTTTGCTGTGGTGATTCAACTGGGAGCCATTTTGGCGGTATTGGTCTATTTCCGCTACCGTATTCTCGATTTTTTGAAACACTTTCCGGCGGGACGCTCGGGTACGCGGCAGTGGTGGAATCACCCGTTATCCCTAGTTCTGCTTAGCTTTGTGATCACGGCGCTGCCCTGCTTTTTGCTGGACAAGTACATTGGGGAAAATCTGGAGGATTTCACGGTGATAGGTCTGGCATTGATTCTAGGAGGCGTAGCCATGTGGTGGATCGACAAGACGTTTAGTCCCCGAGCAACCACCTTTCAGATGGATGATATGAATTTTCGTCAAGCCATTTGCATTGGATGCACTCAAATTTTGGCGGCTATGTTCCCTGGAGTTAGCCGTAGTATGGCCACGATTGCTGGTGGGCAGTTGATGGGGTTGTCCCGACCGGCGGCCCTTGAATTCAGCTTCTTTCTTTCACTGCCTGTGATGATTGCGGCAACCGGATATAAATTGCTGCAGTACACGATTCAAAATGGCAGTTCTTTAGCATCGAACCAGTGGCTTCTACTAGCCAACGGGTTCTTTGTTAGCTTTGTAGTGGGTTGGGCTGTGATTGCCTGGTTCATGTTGTGGGTCAATCAACATGGATTCACTCCATTCGCACTTTACCGGATCGTGGTTGGAGCGGCCGTGCTGATGTGGCTGACCTGATCCTACCTAACGGCTTGCGACTGGTCATCGCTTGAAACTAATCGCTGCTGGCAAGCCCTGACTGAGTCTGCCAAAATCGCTCGGCGGCTGACAGAAATGGCTGATGGGCTGACCGCTCCTGCGGCGACAGTTTCTGAACCTCGCGTCCAGATTGCTCCAGCCACCGCTGAAAGTAACTTACCGCTTGTTTGCTGACGCGGCGCTGACCGGCTATCTCAAAATAGAAAGGCGCTGTCATCGCCAAGCGATAGGTATCTTCATTGCCCGCTACCACTCGGATAATCAGCCAACCTGACTGAGTCATTTTCAGTAGCGGGATTCGGCCGGGTTGCGGAAGGCTATTGTCTAGAGCTGCTCGATAAATACTCTGTCCGTTGGCGATAACTTCGACGTACTCCACCGGGTCCACAGCGGTGATCGTCAACTGACAATCAAGCTCTACGGCTTTGTCGGCCAGAAAGACATGCCCTGGCGGCATACCATTGACCATCGCTCGAATCAGTGGACCGCTGGTGACAAAACAACGACCTTGTCGCACAGCTTGCCACCAAGTCGACTGATTTTGATCTGAGGCCTCAGGCTGACCAACCTGGGCATAGACTCGGTTGTAACCCAAAGGCGATGTTGTCTGCCCAAAACCACTTCCGGCAGTAGGCGGTAGGCGTAATCCAGCTTCCAGAAGATTCCAGTAAATCTGTTCGACCAATCGACCAGGTCCTTGTGGGCCTTGAAACTTTCCTGATGGCTGTACCAAAGCATCTACTGTGGCTGCATTGCGGCCATCGTATGTCAGATGCTCACTAAGCACTTGCACCGAATCAATACGCCCACTGGCCAGCCAGACCGGGACATCGCGCGCCCACAATTTTTGAATCTCGATGTGAATGGGAAGCTCTCCCGGCTGGACCACCACCGACTTAGCTTGCACCAGTAGGCGACTGGAGGGAGTATCTGTGGTCGGCTGTGATCTGGGCTGCCAATGATGAAATGCCAAACCGCTTCCTGGTCGTGCATCCACAAAGCGCGAGTAAGTTTGTTCATACGCTCGGCCAGCCAGCTCTCTTTTGGCCGGCTGTTGATTGGCCTCTGACTGAATCACGTGATGCAGAGTAGAAGCTATCGACAATCCTTCTACTTTGAACCATGGCTGAGTTTGCTGGATGGACAGGCGAGACAGTAAGTCGCCAGCATACCAGCCCTCGCTGGCCAGATCTGCTTTTCGAACAAGCTTGATTTCGTCGGCGGCATGAGCCTTCTTGTCAAGCGTGAACCGACCTCGCACAGGAGCATACTCTGGCCCTCGGAAAATGGCATAGTCATAATCGCCGGGCCTTCCGCGATAATACAGGCGATCTTCGACCAAGCTCCATCCCTGGACCAGGGCCAAAGCTTTCGGTCGTAGAAGCCTGTCGGCGGAACCCCGCAACTGAACACGGCCTTCCATCGCCTGGCCACTGGCCGAATCGATTAGATTGAGCTCGATGGTTCCCGTGGCTTGACCCACCACTGGCTGTGTTTTGACAATCAGACACTGGGCTAGAATCAGTACCCATCGCCCAAGTGATTTTAGACACTCGATGCGACCCAAGTCAAAATGTCTCATGCCTTCGAACATCGATGATTTCCAACCGCCCAATGAACCACTATCAAGACTTTCCCTTTTGCGTTACTGTTATACCCGTTTCCTGCCCCGACAGGGTGCCGAATTACCGCATTCCCGAGAGCACTTTCATTGAGCAACCACGATTGGCAGTCGCTTTATCCGTTTCAATCTCAGTTTCTTGAGATCCCCCGGTCCGAAACAACTGCCGACTGGGTCAAAATGCACTTCGTCGTCCAGGGGACCGGCGATCAAACGGTATTGTGCGTCCATGGCAATCCAACGTGGTCGTTTACTTTTCGAGAAGTTTTGAAACAGGTTAGTGATCAAGCTAGAATCATCGCTGTCGACCATGTGGGTTGTGGCCTTAGCCAAAAACCGGAAAAGTACAATTACTGCCTCGAGCAGCATATCGGCAACTTGACCCGTTTGATCGAGCAATTGGATTTGAAGCGAATCACGTTGCTTGTACACGACTGGGGTGGAGCCATAGGAGTAGGGGCTGCCTTGAGGTTGCCATCTAGGATCGAGCGATTGATGTTGCTAAACACCGGTCTGTTTCCACCACCCTATGTTCCCTGGCGAATCGCCGCTTGCCGCATTCCCTGGATGGGAACAGGTGCCATGCGTGGACTGAATCTCTTTGCTAGGGCAGCTCTGCACATGACGCTCAATCGTCTGCCCAGTCTACAACCCGCAGTGGCCGCTGGTTTGATCGCTCCCTACAAAGACTGGCAATCGCGCGTAGCGGTTGCTCGTTTTGTTCAGGACATTCCACGTCGCAAGACCCAGCCGACATGGGAGATTCTCAGCCGCATCCAAAGCGGTGCATCTTTGTTCGCGGACCGCCCTATCCGAATCGTGTGGGGCATGAAAGATTGGTGCTTCCGACCAGAATGTCTTCAACTTCTACAAGACATGTTCCCGCATGCAAAGGTCCGGCGATTGGAGGACGTGGGACATTACGTGATGGAAGAAGCTGCCGCTGAAGTGATCCAGGAGTTGCGAGCATGTCTAGCCGAGCCGGTTGCGTGAAGCCTCTGGATCAAACCTGGCCTATTCCCGCTGCCGCCCAGATAGCTTGCCTGCTGGAAGCATCGGCTCCGAAGCTCGGTAACGTGCATCCGACTGCAAGCTTCCACGACATGCACTTTGGGCACTTTGTGGCCAGTGCGATAGCTGTGGGTCAAGTGTTTCAAGATGTCCACAAGCTGACTGTCGGGCAACTGGTTTTGGCCACTGCGGAAACCACGCAGCAGCGAGCTGGCTGCAATACCAACTTGGGGACACTGTTATTGCTTGCTCCTTTGGCCGTTGCGGCTAGCTCAATTCTATCCGTCAATCATTCGATCGATTCGAAATCGCTTTGCCGGGCCGTAGGGCAAACCCTCAGCAAACTGACGCCTGCCGACAGCCGCGATGTTTATGCTGCGATTCGAATTGCCAAGCCAGGTGGACTTGGGCGAGTTCAAGACAACGATGTGTTAGCCCAAGCCCCGGATTGTCTGATAGCCGCAATGACTCAAGCAGCCCAGATCGACGCAGTGGCTCGACAATATACCAACGGATTTGCTGACATATTCCAGCGACTGTTGCCTTGGTTGAATGCAGAACTTCAGTGGGAAGCAGACCCACTGGCTGCCATTGTCCGATTGCAACTGCGCTGGCTGGCTCATGAGCCCGATGGATTAATCGTGCGCAAAATGGGAACTGAGTCTGCTCAAGAAGTTCAGCGGTGGGCTGCGGCGGTTCACGTTTTGTTTCAGCAAGTTTCGCCCACAGCGACTCTAGAACTGGAGGTATTGGATCAGTTTTTGAGGCATGCGACCGATTTGCGAAACCCAGGAACAACCGCCGATTTGATCGCTTGCACCCTATTTTGCCGGCTGCTTGGCTGTGGCTTGTAGAGCCTGCAAAATGGCTGCTGAAGCCTGAAGCCTTGGCTTTGGCTGGTCTTACCTCAGAATTCTATGTCTGTTACCCTAGAATTAGCGGTCCACTCTTGAACTATTAAGTGGAACCGGGTTCTCTTCGATCCCTTTGGTGAAGGCAACAACTGAACGTGAGAAGCACACTATTTTTTATTCCG
Source organism: Aureliella sp. (assembly GCA_036804625.1). Classification (GTDB taxonomy): domain Bacteria; phylum Planctomycetota; class Planctomycetia; order Pirellulales; family Pirellulaceae; genus Aureliella. The sequence continues at coordinate 26,398 of DAIRSD010000006.1, forward strand.
CATCAAATATTTGGTGTGCCATTGTTCGGCTGGGGCTGGGTGCTGGGCCTGTTGATCCTGGCCATTATCGGCTCGGTCATTCTCCAACGCCGTTCTGGATTGTCATGGAGTGAAATTGTTGGCGGTCTGACCGTTTGGCTGTTGGCTCTGCCAGTGATTATCGTTGTCTTGCCAGCCGTTGAGCAGCGATGGCCCGATGGAACCGCTATCGGTCTTCCCGTTCGTGGTTACGGCGTGATGGTTCTCCTGGGCATGCTGGCTGGAATCGGCATAACTAACATACGGGCGCGCCGATTGGGCCTGCCTAGCGACTTGATTGTCGGGCTGGCTGTTTGGGCGGTGCTGGGAGGTATCATAGGTGCGAGAGCGTTTTATGTCGTTCAAAAGTGGGAGACGTTTCATGGTCGCGGCTGGCAACGCGTGATCGAGATCCTGAAATTGACCGAAGGCGGTTTGGTCGTTTACGGGGGGATCATGGGAGGGGTAATTGCTGTTGTCGTTTACTGCTATCGACATCGGCTAAACCTTTTGGCAACCGGCGACCTGGTAGTGCCTGGCTTTTTTATTGGGTTGTCACTGGGAAGAATCGGCTGTTTGCTAAACGGATGCTGTTTTGGAGGAGTTTGTTTGGCACCACTGCCAGTGATTCACTTTCCACAAGGCAGCTTGCCCTATCAGGTACAACTGAGCACCGGACAATTGCTGGGACTTCAGCTCTCCGAGCCCAAGCTGCCGGCGATCATTCAATCCGTACAGCCGGGAAGCGTAGCCGAGTCGGTTGGGGTTCGTGCCGGTGATCAGCTTCGCGCTATTTTCGCTCAGTCGATCGAACCGTCCGCAGGCAGCGATCCAGCCGCTCCTGCGCCAGTGCTGGTGGATATCAAACTGGACAATTCGTCAAAACGAATCTTGCCCGATCAATTGCCTGCCCAAAGTTTGCCGGTTCACCCAGCACAAATCTACGCTTCTTTGAACGCACTGCTACTATGCCTACTAATTTGGCAAATGCAGCCACTGCCCAGCCGCGACGGACTGGTGTTTTGTGTGGGTGTGATTCTGTACGCAACGTCTCGATTCTTGTTGGAACGAATTCGCAGCGACGAAGCTGGGCAACTGGGGACAGACTTCACCATCGCTCAATTGATCGCCTTGTCCACCGGCGCATTGGCTTGCGTTGGGCTACTGGTCTTATCACGACTACCGTCCCAACGAGCTTGGACATGGACTTGAAGTCGTATTAGACGCTCAACGAACTTATTGATTGGCATCATCGTCTCGCAGACGCATCGGAATATTCATATTTTCTTGTAGCACGCTGATCACGCCTATTGCATCACCCGAAAGGGATCGAAAGAAAATAAAATGCCGCTCGTATCGGATGAAATAGACTCCGCGTAGCCCTTCATCCAATACTGGTCGCCATTGCCGACGACCGTCTGCAACCTCGTGGATCGCTCCAACGAGTCCCCGAACGTATTTATTCGCCTGGGCTTCCCCCCAGGTTCGCTCGGTGTAGTCCCAAATTTCAAGCAGGCGATTCTTGGCAGCGGGCAGAAACTTAACCTCCACGCTTCGCTCTCCGCGATTTGGCCTCTCCAATTAGGCCGGCAATTTCAATCGTTTCGAACTCGGAGTCCGCTGCTTCGACTCCGGCCTTCAGTTCATGTCGCAACCAAAGCCATTTGCGTTGTTCCTCCCGTTCGTAGTCACGACGAACCAGGTCTCGAATGTATTCACTCGCCGGAGCGTAGGGCCACGCAGACCGCGG
>DAIRSD010000007.1:0-27573 GCA_036804625.1 Aureliella sp.
GTTCCAGGAATCGCAAGATTCAATTTGCAGCCTATCTCACTCCTCGAGTCAACTCGGATCATTAATCCTTGAAGTATTTCAACACACGGCCCACCAGCAAGCTTACGATGCGCTCCACCGGTAGGCCTGAATGCCAGCCAGATGGCGAATTAGAAGCATGTCCCCGGCTAAAGCCAAGTGAGCCCAACTGCTCTGCTGACTAATTTCGCGCTGATCCAGCAGTTGAAACTCCTTTGGATTATGCTGTACCAATAACAGCTCTCCGCGTTCATCCAGCGCTAGAATTTGCTGGCCGTTGGTGACCATGCTCCAATATTCCCCGAACGGCTTTGTCGTCCAGTTCTCCTGGCCCGTTTGCAAGTTCAAGCAAACCAATCGACGATTGCGCAAGTGCAAATACAAGGTGTCGCCGATGATAATCGGCGAGGACATGTATCCTTGAGTCTTGTTCTGCCAGCGAGTCTTCACAATCCACGGGCCACTTTCGCTAGGCTCGAATTCGAATAGCAGACTCTTGCCGCCATAGCTACTGGTAAATACACAATCATTCCACACTGCGGGAGTCAGTATGTTCATGCCTCGGAATGCTTCCACCTTCTGCTCCCAGATTTTGCTTCCATTTTCTGGGTCAACTCCAACTAGGTGTGTCCTGGTCTGAACCAGCAACTGCCTGCGACCATGCAGACTGACCATAATCGGCGATGAAAAGGCGCTGCCCCACATTCCGCCACCATCATCTAGGCCTCTCCAACGTATCTGACCAGATTGACTATCGATGGCCGCCAATCCGCCCCCAGCTTTCACGTAAATGGCACCTGAATCGACCAGTGGCGAGCACACAAAACCGAACGAAGGCAATTCGCTGCCGAACATCGCTGGAAAATCGATCCTCCAAGCCTCCTGCCCGGGCTGGCAATCCAGGCTGACCAAAACGTCGCGCATTCCCCCTACGTACAACCGACTACCATCGCAGAAGGGAGTTGAACGTATCCAGTCCCCGTTTGACTTCGCAAAAAATGGCACCGACAATGCACCCGACCACCGCTTTTGCCACTGGACCTGACCTGTCTGAGCATCCAGAGCCCAGACAACCTCGTCCGACTTCTCTTTCGTCTCGGTGACAAACACCTGCTGGCCGCTCAGCAGTGGACCTGAATATCCGCTGTCCAACGGACGTTCCCATAGCAGTTGCAACTTTTCGGCACTCAGAGAGCCTGGCCAATCGCCCTGTCCTGCGTAGCCGTCTCGGCCGAGCCCGCGCCATCCCAACCAGCTAGAGGACTGATCCGCCAAAACACTGCCGCTTGCGGCGCAGCCCGCTCCAGCGATTGCCTGAGTCAAGAAAAGCCTTCGATTCAGCATGTTCGCTCCTTACGAAATTTTGGCCTACTTATCGGACTCTGCCTACGATTCGAATAAAAGTTCACGACACGACAACCATCATCTTTAGGACAATTCTCGCTGATTGCCACCATAAAATGGCTAACGATGAATCAAATCCGGCAGGCTTGGGAACTATCGACTGAATCGGTTTTTCGCTACAAAACGCGATCAGCGAAAAGCGTCAACCTATTTCGTTCTAATTCATTATGATAAAGACATGGCAAGGGCTATCTCATTTCAAATGGCCTTAGGTTGAACGTTTTAGTTAGTCTGCTTGCATTTCAATCCAAACCTCTTCACCACGAACCTCCACAGGAAAACAATCCAGCATCTGCTTACCCGTTAGCAAGTTTGTCCCGCTGGCGACGTCATATTGCCAGCCATGCCAAGGGCAGGTAACGCACTTCCCCTCGATACGCCCCTGAGCGATTGGTCCACCTTGATGAGCGCACATGCCATCAACGGCATGCACCCGATCACCTACTCGAAAGACGGCAATGATACGACCTTCGACCAGAAATTCCTTGCCTTGCTCTGGCACCAACTCCGAAAGCTGGCAAAGCAACCGGTAACTCATCCGTGTCAAACCTTTATTCTGAACACCCGTTTGCATCGGCCCCGCTGGGCTCGCTCGAAAAGCCTGCGTGAACCTTTACAAAAAATCTATGCGACCAAGTCTAAGCAGCCAATCCAACATACCTATTCGGCTTCTTGCGCCACCTGCTCAGCGACCCACTTTGCGTAATCGTGCAAGCTCTCGCCAGCTACCACTAACACTTCAGGCAGTTCGTAGGGGTGGCAGCTTCGAATCAACTGGATCACATTCTCGCGCAGGCCTGGCAAAGTTTTGCAGTTCAAGCGATATTCGGTTTCGTCACACGATTTACCCTGCCATCGATAGAGACTGCGAAGCGGCCCATCGATTTGTACACAAGCCGCCAAGCGGGCATCAAGAAGTGCTTTAGCCACTTGACTAGCTTGTTGGGCAGTGCCAACCGTGGTGATAATGGTAATCAAGGGATGAAGCATCAGAATTCAATTATCCTGCGGTTTGTGGAACCAAAGAGTTGGCAGAAGACTGAACCAGTCTACACTAAATAGAGATGATTGTGACGACTTCAACTCTGGCAAATTTGGTAATTCGCGACTGGAATTTCGACCATGTGTGGTCGTTTGACACTCAAGACGGCTCCTGACCAATGGGGACAACTGTTGCTGCCGCTAGTGGATCAACTCCACTTGCCAGGCGACTTTGCGCCTCGATACAACATCGCTCCCACTCAGTTACTCGTTGGGCTAACCAGCGAAGGTTCTCAGCGGAGATTGCGCAATCTTCGTTGGGGTTTGATTCCAAGCTGGGCGTCGGAACTGAGCATCGGAAGCAGCTTGATCAATGCCAGACGTGAAACGCTACTGGAAAAGAGATCCTTTAAGGGTCTGATGGGAAAGCACCGCTGCTTGGTAGTGGTAGATGGCTACTACGAGTGGCACCGATTGACCGCCAAGACGAAGCAGACTTACTGGATCACACCTTCGGAGGATAGCCTCATGCTGCTGGCGGGGCTCTGGGACAACAACCCCAAAGCTTCGGGGCAATCAATCGATAGTTGCACTCTGATTACCACCGCCGCCAATTCGGCTATGAGCAGCATACATGATCGCATGCCCATGCCGCTAGTTGGCCAAGCCGCCCAGCTTTGGCTGGACCCAGGTTACAAAACAGAACAAGCCGTTGAGCTATTAACAGCCGTTGACGAAAGTTTCTTCAAAACTCAGGCCGTGTCCAGCTATGTCAACAATGTCCGCAACCAAGGCCCTGAGTGTATAGCCGCCGTTTAGTCGCCTCGATTCTGCATAGGTATTCCGCGTAGATTTTCATCTACCACTCGCCTTAACGGAGATGTTTGAATAGGATGAAGTCAACGTTACAAATAGCGGTTAATCAAATTCTCTAGCATCTCTTGGCGACCACTCGCATTGGGTGCTGCTTCGCCTTTCTCCAGCATGTACTCCTCAAGCGAGGCCAATGATTCCTGCCCAGCCTCGATGCGTCGCCCCAGGTCGCTGTCCCAACTGGCGTACCTGTTTTTGACGAAATCGTCCAGCAAACCTCCAGATCGTATAGCAGCGGCAATCTTGAGGCCTCGAGCAAACGCGTCCATGCCGCCAATGTGTGCATGAAACAGATCGATCGGCTCAAAACTCTCGCGTCGGACCTTAGCATCAAAATTGACTCCACCTGCTCCCAGGCCCCCATGTTTCAGAATGGCCAGCATGCACTGGGTTGTCAGATAGTAGTCCGTAGGAAACTGATCGGTATCCCATCCCAGAAGCAGGTCTCCGGTATTGGCATCGATGGACCCCAAAGCCCCCTGGTGCCCTGCGTAGTCCAGTTCGTGCATCATGGTATGACCAGCCAAGGTCGCATGGTTGGTTTCAATGTTCAGCTTGAAATGTTCTTTCAAACCGTAGGCCCTTAGGAAGTTAAGGCAGGCCGCTGCGTCGCTGTCATACTGATGCTTGGTCGGCTCCTTGGGCTTGGGTTCGATTAAAAACGTACCGTGAAAACCGATCTGCTTGGCGTAGTCGACCGCTAAATGGAAAAAGCGTGCCAGATGATCTAGCTCGCGCTGCATATCCGTATTGTAAAGATTTTGGTAACCCTCGCGCCCACCCCAAAAAACATAGTTGGCACCTCCCAGCATCTTGGTCACTTCCAAACATTTCTTTACTTGAGCTGCCGCGTAGGCAAACACATCCACGTTGCAGCTTGTCGCTGCTCCGTGCATAAATCTCGGATTGCTGAACAGATTGGCTGTACCCCAAAGCAACCGGACGCCCGTCTTCTCCTGATGTTCCTTGAGCGACTGAGCCACTCGGTCGAAATTTTTGTGGGATTGAGCAAGACTGCTGCCTTCGGGAGCCACGTCGCGATCGTGGAAAGCATAGAAAGGTGCTTGAAGCTTCTCAAAAATCTCAAAGGCCACTTCGACACGTCGCAAAGCATTATCCACACTATCCGATCCATCATCCCATGGGCGAACTGCGGTACCTGGACCAAAAGGATCACCTCCCGTACCTCGCATCGTGTGCCAGTACACAACGCTGAACCGCAAATGGTCTTTCATGCTCTTGCCTTCGACCATTTCGGCAGGATTGTACCAGCGGAAGGCCAGTGGATTTTGGCTGCTGGGACCTTCGAATTCGAATCGCTGGATCTCTGGGAACGCTGCCTTCTTGTTCATTACCTTTTCTTCTCGAAGCGTTTTGTGCTGCAAAAAAATAACTGCAAAAATCGATCATGGGCTTTAGGAATTTGCCACCGTGCTCCAGCCACATGTTGTACCACCAGAGCGATGTTTGCTCCAGGCATCTAACCCTATTTGCGGGGCAAGTCAAAAATCGAAGCGGATACCGCTCGAGTAAAAATAGGGGTGGTATGATCATTTTGCACAATCATGCTACGACCCAGCCCGCTGTACCGGTCGCAACCAAATAGCCTATAATCTGAAGCGTTGGCGAAATACAGGATGCGGCTGGTTTACGTACGGAGACAATACGATGGGAATGCGAATTTTGGGCATCGATCCCGCATTGCGCACGACCGGCTATGGGATCATCCAAGTCGACTCAGGCCAGGTTCGACTGGTGGATGCTGGGGTGATTCGCAGCAACGCAAACCTGCCCTTCGAGCAGCGACTGCTGGAGATTCACTCGGGAGTTGCCGAACTGCTTGCCGAACATCGACCTGACAGCTTTGCCATCGAAGATTTGTACTCACATTACCAACGCCCCACGACCGCTGTGCAGATGGGGCATGCGCGCGGTGTGATCTACTTGGCATCCGCACAAGCTGGCCTTTACGTGAACGCATACGCGGCAACTCAAATCAAGAAGATGTTGACCGGAAACGGGCATGCCTCGAAGGGTCAAATTCAAATGGCTGTCAAACTGCAACTTGGCCTGCGCGACCTACTGGAGCCCGCCGACGTATCCGATGCAGTGGCCATCGCGCTGACCCACTATCATAGCACGCTACAGAATGCACTACTGAAATAACAACTGGCATCCAACATCGAGTTTTTTACAACGAAAGCGGACGACCGATCGATGATCACTAAAATTCAAGGCACCCTAGTAGACCTAGCCGATGAAAGCGCCACCCTTTTGATTCCCCCTATGGAATACGAAGTCTACATCGCCGACTACACGCGCAGACATCTGCAAGGCCAGATGCGCTAGGAGATCACCTTGTTTACTGTCCACTACCTGGAAGGAAATGTGTCCACTGGTGGGCGACTGACACCGCGATTGGTAGGCTTTTTGAGTACTCCGGAACGCGAGTTCTTTGACCTTTTCTGTTCTGTGGACGGGGTGGGTGTGAAGAAAGCCCTGCGGGCCATGACTCAACCGGTACAAGACATCGCCGTGATGATCGAACAGCAGGACGCGAAAGCTCTTTCAACCCTGCCTGGCATTGGACCAGCAACGGCCGAACGTGTCATCGCCAAACTGCGACGCAAAATGCCCAAGTTTGCTTTGTTGGTTCGCCGTGATGCTCCCGAGGGAATCAAGCTAAGCGATGGAGTTGTCGAAGACACATTCCAGGCTCTGCTGGCTCTGGGACACAGCGAATCAGACGCTCGGCAATTGATTGAACAAGCCCTTGCCAGTGGTGGTAAATTCAAAGATGTCGAGTCGCTGATTCAGGCGATCTACAGGCGCCAATTTGGCGGTTGATCTGCTGGCATGCAGCACAGCTAAGCAGCTTCACTTCGCTGCGACGTACCGCTCGAACTCGCGGCCACAACAGGCTGAGTTGATTTTCCATGGCGACTCTGTTGGTACATTTCAAGCACCTTTTCCACTCGCTGATTCAACTCCTCCAAGTCCTTCAAGACCTGCTCCTGGCGTTGATCTAGCGCTCGCAAGAACTCGCTTGTCGCGTTGTGCGTTTCGTGCATATTCGGAAAACCTATCAAGGCGCTTGAGGTCAAATCGTTTCGACGGGGTCGAACCGGCAACACCTTAAAGCATCGTAGACCGAGCCCGTGACAATCGAGCCAACACCTTTTTTCTCGCGTTAATCCGCTATTTCCGGTCATGACGACAACCTGCGACCCTTACAAAGAATCCGGCCTTACCGACATGGCCTGAGACAATCCTGCCGATAAAGCCCCCCAATTCGGCGGTTGGTGCGGAAGACTCGCTGGGCGAGCTACTATATGCCAAAAACTGTGAACCTTAAGCGGTTTTCAACAGCACTGGACGCTAGGGGCCGGGTTCATTACAATCGCCCATTCTTAAAGTTTGTGGAAGCTTTGGGCCAGATTGTCGATTCTCAAGTCGAGATCGAAACCTGTTCTGTTGGACGGGTTAAAATAGATACAATCCTTACAGGCATTTTGGGAGTTGGAGTTGTTTCGAATATGGTGAAGTTGTTAGTACGCGACCGTGAAACGATACAGGCGGCGGTCCGCCGATTCCGAAAACTGGTAGAACGTAGCGGAATCAAGAAGGAAATGCGCCGTCGCGAATTCTACGAAAAGCCAAGCGAAATTAAGCGCCGCAGCCGCTTGCGAGCCGAGCGACGTTCCAAGCGATCTCATCTGCTTTCCAATACCTAGTCGGCTGGTTGCGAGATGCGTCTCGCCAAGCTAAAGCTAAAGATCATTGCGAAAAAGGATGGGCGATTAGCTCAGTTGGTTAGAGCACCTGCCTTACAAGCAGGGGGTCGCAGGTTCGAGTCCTGCATCGCCCACTTCGCAATTCTGCTTTCTCTCGATTCTCTTCGAGAAATCCCAAGGAAATCAAGCGTTTTTCCCTGTTTTTGCTTGGCTCAGATAGCCTTTGATGGGCGCATAAAGAACTCGCACTAGCCTACTACTCATCCCACATTTAGCTATCATCTCGCGATTCACCCAACAAGTCCACCGGTTATTGTGGTGTTGTTCAGAGTTGCAGTTGTTAGCCGATTACATGAAGTATAATATTTGTGTCCTAGGTTGGAGCGGCAGGTTTGTGGCACATGAAGGATTTCCTGCTTTGTAGCGGGGCCGTGCTGGTCGATCCAAGTACAATTTGAAACAAAATGGGCAACTATACCAATCTACTTTTTGCAGACCCAAACCTATTGAGCGGCGCTGCAAGCATACTGGACTTCGCGAATACATTGTTTGAGTTTAACACATCAGACTCAGACGCTCTTGCTGATTTACAAGCTCTGAAGCGAGACTGGATGCAGACATATGAGGATCTCTCAATTGAGCATCAGAAATTTCTTGGGGAACATTCCGAGTGTCGAAAAATTGGAGAAATAAAAGGAAAGCCAGTCAAGTAGCTCCAAAACCGGCAGCGCTTCCTGTAAACGACGGAGGCTTTTACTTAGATGTTCCTAATAAGGAACGCTCGTCAGCAGTGTCTTCTGCGAAATTAACAGTATCCGCACATACATTTCGTGGCCCTACTCCTCCGCCAGAAATCCTGCGAGAGTACGCTGAGCTTTATCCAGATGCTCCGAGAATCATTTTTGAATCATTTGAGCGACAGGGAATACACCGCAGAGAAATGGAGGCTCGATACATGAGACATGCTGTCATGCGATCCTATCTCGGTTTACTCTCAGGAACGGTCATTTGCCTAGCGTGCCTCGGGCTCGGGGGGGGGTTGCTGTGCATTCAGGACAGAATTTAGCTGGTGCTGCAGCTTTCATTGGTGCAATGGCGGGACTAATAACTGTCTTTGTTGTTGGTTCAAGGCAACAACGCGCTGAACGAGAACAGCGTTCAAAGCTAATGGCATTAAACAAGTAGTTGTACAGTTTGAAAACACGGATCTGGGGCATATTGAAGGGCTGTAGTTCCAGTAGTAACAGGTGTTCGATAACGAATGACTCGTCCATCTGGTTGCTTTTTCCGAGCGATGACCGCCAGGGTTTACGGGGCCTTGATTCTAAGCAATGGCCAAATATACAACAGTCACGTCAGTGATAAGCTGTAGCACGACCTTTTTTGGTGAACGAGGCTGTAACGCATTCGATCGCCCCAACGTGCGCAGAACGAACCATCATTCTTGGAAGATTGGAATCTCTAGCCTATTCCGCATTCTACGCGGTTCCCTCGAAGACACAGCAAAGATGCAAAACCAACGCAAGGATGATTAATGAGAACCAAGCCAACGAAATAACGTAGGCGATTGTCCTTAGATGGTTGGCAGTTCGAATCCCTTGCGACGCGGGCGATCCAACAGACTATTCGCCTCAGCATCTTGAACAAATTGTTCCTGGACTGGATCCCAGGTCAAGGAACGTCCTATGGCCCGCGTAATGTTGGCCAGATGGCAGACCGTTACCGATCGGTGCCCAATCTCAACATCTGCCACCGGCAGTTTGCGCGAATGAATGCAATCGATCCAGTTCTGCATGTGCCACTTGGCTTGCCAGAGCGCCAAATCGTCGCTCCACTTTCGCTCCTCTTCGACTATGTCCAGTTTCTTCGCCAATTCGGCAGCGATCTCGGGCGGGTTCGAGGTGAATTTGTTGCGGTTGATCTCCTACTTACCTTTCTCGCATTTGATCACGGACCCACCCATCGGACCTTTGCCTGGATCGATAACGAAATTGACCTGAACACCGTTTGCGTACTTCATGGACACCTTCCCATTGGAACCTTCCGATAGCGGCCTGAGTTCCGTCGGCCCAGTTCCATCGGCACCGATAGCCCATTGAATCTGGTCGATCCCGTGCGCGCCCCAGTTGGTCATTTCCCCGCCTGCAAAGTCTCGCCACTGCATCCAGCCCATCCAGGCTGGATTGAAGGGGCGATCCGCCGCTTGGTTGAGCCAACTATTCCAGTCGAGCCCCTGCGGAATCTCCTGCTTCTCAAACGGCTTCATCGGAGAATCCTTCGCCCCACCGTAGTTGATCGCTCGAACCTCAAGGATCTTTCCTAATCCGCCGTTGCGGACCAGTTCACAGGCGACGCGATTCATCTCCATGGAACGCTGCTGTGAGCCGACTTGAAGGATGCGTCCATAGTGCCTGACTGCATTGACCAGCGCCCGTCCTTCGCCGACATACAAGGTCAGCGGCTTTTCGGCGTAAACGTCTTTGCCGGCCTGGCAGGCGTGAATGCAGGGCAACACTCGTTGAAACTCGCCGGTCGCCACGATCACCGCGTCGATGTCCTTGCGGTCAAGCAGCTCGCGATAGTCCTGATAGACCGGCCAGTCGCCACCGGCGTTCGCCTTGAAGGCCTGAGCCCGAGGTAGATTGCAATCGCTCAGCGCGACAAGCTGCGCTGATTCAGGCAACTGTTGCAACAGCAAGGTAGCCCGCCCCCCAACGCCGATCGCCCCAACTCGAATCTTCTCATTGACACCAGTCTTCCCCGATCCAGCGATCAGATGACGTGGCAACGCCAGTGGTCCTGCAGCCACACCCAGTAAACTACTCAAAAATCCTCGGCGCTTCGTGATCAGTGAATTCACTATTGACTCTCCGTGAATGGTGAAAGCCGCATAAGTAACATGGATACTTGATACTAGACTTCTACTTGGATACCACGCCAAAAGGCTACGTAACCCGCAATATTTTTGGCAGCGACTTTCGGCGTCGGATAATACCAAGCCGCATCTTGGTTGACCTTGCCATCTACTACGACATTGTAATAGCTGGCGACACCTTTCCACGAGCAGGTGGTGTTGGTGTTGCTGGGCTGAAAATACTGCATATCCAAGGAGTCCGCAGGAAAATACTGATTTCCTTCGACGACTTCGCACCGATCGCTCTGGGCCAAAACGGCTCCGTTCCAAACTGCTCTGGGCATAACTGACACCTCTGGGTCTAAACTAGTAGTTACTGTAGTGAGCGAATTCATCCAAAAGGTTTAAATCACTGCCGTTTCAAGTTACGGATAAATTTTTCGATAGACTGTACCGTGTTGATTCTGTCTTCATCTACTGGGATATCAATACAGCATAGCAAGTCGCCTTTGTCTATTACTCCAAAACAGACACCGATTATTTGCTCTGATTCAACGCTCGCAATCCAAGGAAGGCGCGTGACTTGGAGGCCATCTACCTCCATTAACTCGGTCCCACCCCACTTATGAATTGTCTCGCCAAGTTCGGTAGTCCGATACGCCATTTTGGGGCAATAGGTTTACCGGTTCTTTTTCGCTGGGCACCTGAGCAATAGCACGTTCGGCGACGACTACTACGCAAACGAAACCCAGTGCTGAAATGATGACTAAGAACCGTGCAATCCAAGACTTCAACTGCATAGGTGTCCCCTTTTATGTTCTAGACCGGAAGACTTTTGAAAGAAATTGTAATTCACTTCGTAGCAATTACAATCCTTTAGCCACACTATCTGCTGCTCAACCGTCTACTTCTGAATTATTTAGTTGCGAAGCGTTAGTTCGTCCTGGAACGATAGTTTCGAGGTGGTCACAGCCAATATCCGGAGAAGCTCTTCTGTTTTCGTATCTTGCTTATGCCAGCAAGATCAGCGTCGGAGAATGCTTTAGGTGGTTGTTGGGCTTATTGATCTATTGGCCTGTCGAGCAATCCTGCTTCGCTCGTAACTTGATCCTCTAGTAATTCTTGCGAAACTTGGATTTTGCCTGCCAGAATACGCTATTCACGCCCCTCTTCGCGGCCCTGAATGAGCGGTCGGGCGGCCAACGAGCAGGGTTCGAACTGCGTGGGAAAGACACGTTGCAGAGTTTACTTATTCTGCTGCGGGTCGATTCTCTGATTGACAGCCATGATATACCACTTCAGATTCGTTCGTTCCTGATCTCTGAGCTTGCCCAATCTTGTGGAAGATTTTTCGCAGCGTAAATGTAGGCGGAGAAGGCGATCATGAACGCGATGCCTACCGATGACATGGCCAGTCGCAGAGCGTGGGTTTCGCCGAATTGCTCGGTCAGAAATCCACTTAGAATTCCTACGTCGGTCGGTCCGCATCCGAGTCCAATTAAATTCAGAACCAAGAAAAACAGCGCCGTGGACATGGCTCGTGCAGAGATCGGTGCCAGCGTTTGTGCAATCGCAAAACTTGGTCCTAGATAACAGCCGGCCATCAAAAGGTAAACGGCAATAAAGGCTAAGTAGACATCGATGCTTGGAACCCAGAACGAGGCGACGAAAAAAGGGACCCCGATGGCTGTCGTAATGGCCGGTACCAGCGCAAATGCCTGCACATTCTTTCGTGCCCAACGTTCGGCCAATAGGCCACCGAAATAGGTGCCAGTGCCAAAGGCGATTCCATTGATCAAGCCAAGTATGGTCATCAGCCTAGAAAAGCTGTACTGGGGATCATGGCGAGTCACATAGTCGACTCCCCAGGCGCTGACGGCGTAGCTACCAAATGAAGTGAACGCGATACCCAAACACATGCCCCACCAAGAACGAATGGATAATAGCGTCAAAATCGAATCTCGAGTATTTTGCATTTGCGCGGCCGACTTTCCCTCTCGCGATTCCATGGCGCCGCGCTGCGGCTCTTTTATCACAAGCAGTACGACAAACGAAAGCAATACCCCGGGAATACCCAGCAAGAAAAACGTACCGCGCCAGCCAAAAGATTCCACCAGCAAACCAGCGGCAAAGTACGAGAACATGATGCCAGCCGGAATACCCAACGAATAAACGGCCAGCGCACTAGTGCGCTGGCCCTTGGAGTACAGGTCTGAAATGATGGAGTGGGACGGTGGACTTCCTCCGGCTTCGCCGATGCCCACTCCCAGACGGGCGAGTCCAAGAGCAGTGAAACTTCCAGCCAATCCAGACAGCGCTGTAAATCCGCTCCACACCGCCAGTGAAATAGAAATAATCTTGACGCGATTGTAGCGGTCGGCGAACCAGGCAATTGGAATACCTAGAACCGAGTAAAGCAGTGCAAAGGCGAATCCCTTCAAGATTCCAAGTTGCCAGTCGGCCAGATTTAAGTCAGCCTTGATGAACGGCGAAAGATTCCCAATGATTTGCCGATCCACAAAATTGAATGTATAAACCAGCGTCAGCAGCAGCAACACGCTGATACGGTAACCAGCACTGGTGGACTGGCTGTTTTCTTGGGATGTGACCATGATAGATCCATCGTGCATTTATGATGTTGGTAACGCTAATTCAACCATCCTCAAGCACTCGATAGCATACATCAGCGCAGGGCAATACGTCTTGTAAGCTCGCTCCATCACCGCTCAAAGCCTAAGATTCAACTTTTTCTGGCGGCATCGTATTGGCGCCCATTCGCCGGCTAGACTTTGTCATGTAGGCTATCGTTTCGGCGAACGGTTACCGAACCAACTTGCCGTTCTGTCGGAGATCTTATGATGCTGCATTACAAACCGCAATGATAGCAAAATCCGAAATTTGCTAGAATTGCGGGGGCCGAGTTTACTAAGTGTCGATAACCAGTAGCGTTCAACTTGCGCTCGCTAAGTCTCCTTGGGTGGCTACGGACAGGCACTTGCGATTCCGACATGGAATGCGACGCTCTACTGGACTTGACCTCACCTAGTCCTCTGTCCTATAAGAAACCATCTCGCAAAACCTCAGGGGAGAACTATTCGCATGCAAATCAACAGTTTGCAATCCGTCAGCTCAGCTCAATCACCAATCCGATCATCAGGTCCTAAGCCAACAGGCCCGGTCCAAGGTGCGGCTCAGGTCAATCCTGCGCTGGATCAATTGGACCTGTCCGCTGAAGCGCAAGAGCTGCTTTCTTCACAGTCGGTGGCCAGTAGTGCCGATGGGGAAATCCGTATGGATCGAGTGGCCGCGTTGCGTCAGGCCATTGCCGATGGTAGCTACGAAACCCCTGAGCGGCTGTCGGCGGCTCTGGACCGAATGCTGGACACGTTCAGTTGACGTGAAATTTCTGAATTGATGGCTCAAATGGGCGTGCCAATCGTTGAATAATCAGCGGGGCTGGGACACAATAGGTCTCCGCTTAATCGGGGCAGGGACATCCTATGGACTCTGGTCAAGCTGGGCGAGTGAATCGATTCGCCTAATCCGGCAGATCTCAATGGCTGGCACCCATGTCAACAGTGCGTATTCCAACATGCCTCATCGTAAAGCCGACAAAGCTGAAAGTGTACTCGAAGCGGTACCTGTATCACAAACGCCCGTCGAGCGATTTGAAGAGTATTTATTGGCTCGCGGGCTTCGGAAAACTGATCAGCGCCGCTACCTGGTCGAGCAGGTCTTTAGACGGCACGAGCATTTTGATGCCGACCAGTTGATCGATCAATTGCCCAGGCGCGGTGAAACCAACTATGTCAGTCGGCCAACCGTATATCGGACCTTAAAAGAGTTTGTGGACGCTGGCCTGCTGAGACGCTTTGAACTGAATGGCCGTAGCGTGTACGAACACGATTACGGCTATCCCGAGCACGACCATTTTTACTGCGTCCGCTGCCACCGACTGATCGAATTCCAATCGGAGGAATTAGTTCAGTTGCGAGACAGCATAGCTCGCGAACATCGGTTCCGAATCCGCAGCCACCGAATGATTATTCAAGGCACCTGTGACCAGTGCAGTAGCCAGCGCCAACAACGTCACCGACAAGACCGGGTCTAAACTTCGTCCGGCTTAGCAAGCCAAGTCGCAATCACCATCCGATTCCATACCCAGTCGCATGGCCAGGGTGTGAAACTGTTCCAGCATCTGTTCGCTGCTGGTATGAACGTGTTCGGCTTCAGTGATGAACTGCATCGATTTATCGATGTACACATCGTGTTGAATCAGGATGCGTTCAAATGTCTCTAGAGGCGATCCGTAGGCGATGATCAGCTTGTGTTCGTCGAACTGAACTTCCTGCTGCCGCTTGGGGTTCAGTACGGCGATACCGGTACAGCCGTCGTTCAGTAGCAGTTCTTCGTAGTCATACAGGATGCTTTTCAGGACTGGCAAATCGATGTGTTCGCGGTAAAAATCTTGATGTCCACTGTTATGGCGATGACTGGTTTCCAGCACCACGTCCACCACTGGCCCCAGTGAATCGATCATGTCGATAAACAGATCAAACAGGCGTTGACGCGAGGCAGATGCCATAATGACAGGGACTTTCGCATCGCTATTGGGGTCGACGTAAACGTCGTGCCGATACCCTTGCTTGGGTACGATTTGAAGATCGATCGAGGGGCGAATCGCGTCAGTCAGCTCAAAAACGCCGTATTGGAAGACTTGAAGATGGGCTTCCAGTTGGTCGTCCGTCAACGCTCCAAAACTGGTCAAAGCGTTGGATTTGGGGCTGCTGGATGGTAAATTCGTTGCCGCTGAACGTGGTTGCGAACTCATTGTCAGTTCTTTCTACTATACGGGGGGCCAAAACATTGGCTTGTTTTGTGACAACCAAAGTTAGGTTACCCAGGGATGACAAGCAGAATAACTGAGGAAAGTTAGTGTTTTACTTGGACTCTTCGGCAGGCAGCACCTGCCTAATCGTTACAATCAGACCCAGGCGATCAAGGCTGTTGCGGAAAGGCAACTGGCGCTTGCTAGAATTGTGTTGGGCAGGCATCATCGCGGCCATAATCCGCCGATGGTGTCGCTGATTTTATGTTTTGGGCTTCATTGTTTGAACTGATGCACGACCATGCGAGATTGTTTGAATCAGAATCGATATTCACGGATACTGCTGGTGGGAATTGTTGGACTTTGCCTGATCGGCTGCAATGGGCAGGAGCCGCTACCTGGAGAACTGCGCCGACAGTTGTTGGAAACCGAAATTCCAGTGAACCAGAGCGGTCCGCCTGAGGTCACCCAGGAGGAACTGGACGCACAAGCTGCAGCGCTGGGTATGGTATCGGACCGAGAATGGGTGTCGATCGATTCCCTGCCCTGGACCTATGCCGAGGTGCAGTACCGTGGCGGGGTGCGTGTGAGTTTTTCTAAGGTAACTGTCCAGCGTTCCGACATCGCTGAATTTAAGCAGTTCAAGGTAATTCAAGAGGATGTGATCGACCGCGACTTTAGTGGGAATGCCATCCCGCCCAGAATGATCCGCTACGAATCGCTGGAGCGGCCGACGGGCGAGCTAACCAGTTTTAAATATTCCGTAACGGTCGATGGCAAGTCTGAGTTCGAGATGGAAGGCCGAGTTATTTTCGGCCAATTGGAATATTCGCGACGGGACGAACTGGGTAAATCGACTCGTCACAAACTGGCATTCCCCAAAGAGACCTGGGGGCGTCAAGGTCTACTTTCACTATTACAGCGCTCGCCGATGCAGCCTGGTCAGGTCTACCGCGCTCAGGTTTTTCTTCCTCAATTTGGCATGGGCGAGATTATCCCAATCCAGTTGGAAGCCAAGCAGATGGATCTCACAACGCTGGCCAGTGGTCAAGTGCAGGAATTGTTGATGATCGAAGCTCAGTTCGGAAAGCCCGAAACTGGAGTAAAAAGTCGCCTGTGGGTCGATTCTTCTGGCAGACTGCAAAAGTCGATGACACTGACCGACGCCCCCATCTTGCAACTGCAAGTGGACCTAGCGACCGTGCAGCGCTTAGCCGATCAAGCTCAGTTCGGCTCGACGATCAGCCGACAATTCGAACTAACCGCCAACGATCAGCCGTTGCCCGAGAGCCAACCGCTGAAATTGCGAGCCTACTCTTTGGATGTGGATCCGTTTCAGAGTTTCCTGATCACGACTCGCCAGCAAGTTCGTTCGACCAGCGCTAGCCACAGCGAAATCACTTTGGGAGAGGTGAACCCTACGGGAAACACTGCGGCTGAAACGGATCGGCCCGACGAATCCATGTTGGCCGATGGGCCATTGATTCCAACCGAACATCCGTTTATTGCTGAATTGGCCAACGAGCTGCTGGGGCAGTATGTGCAAGCCTCGGAAGAACAACGCGCCGAAGTTCTGCGTCAAGAATTGTACAAGACATGGACTCTAACACCGCGTTCAGCCGAAATTGCCAGTACTCTCGAGGCGGCGCGGAGCAGAACGGGTGGGAATATCGAGGCTGCCTGCCTGCTGGCGGCAATGCTTCGTCAGCAGAAGATTCCCGCGCGTTTGGTAGCCGGGCTGCTGATTGATGCAAAGACGGCCAAGGCAAGTTTCCATGTTTGGACCCAGGCTTGGGTCAATCAAACCTGGGTGGAACTTGATGCTACGCAGCAGGAACCGATTGGTACGCGACATCTTATCATGGCCGTGAATTCGGGTGCCGGAAACAATCCCTATCAATTGTGGATGCCAACTCTGAAGGTCATTCGTGATATCTCGGACATCAGTCTAGTTCAGCGGCCTTAGCCTTTGCTGTAGACGGCTGGCCCAGGTAGCTGCGTAGCTGAGCCAAAAGGGGATCGATCGTTTTTTTCTGGATGGAATCGTTCGTGGGCCATTCGATCCATCGATAACCGATATGTTCGGTCAGCCGAATCGCTTCAGGCCGTTCCAAATAACCCAGAAAGTAGGTAACTTGCTTGCGGTATGCGCCTCGCTTGGATCGCTTGATTGAGTACTGTGTCACAAATTGAAACCGATCATCGACTTGAATCTTGTCTTGAGAGATACCGGTCTCCTCTTCCGTTTCACGCAGCGCAGTTGCCATCAGGTCCTCGCCGTCATCGGCATGACCTTTGGGCAGATCCCAACGATCTGGGTGCTGCAACAACAGAAGCTGCTGTGGCCTACTGCGAGTCAGAAGCACCAGACCGGCTGCTTGAATCAAATCTCCCATGATATTGTTTGCTGTTCTAGAATAGGGGCGACAAAGTTCGAAAGGTTTACGGATCGAAGGAACCGAACAGGTAATTCTTGAGGAATCAACTGCATGAAAATTTACACTAAAACTGGCGACCAGGGGACTACCGGTCTATTTGCCGGACCTCGAGTCGCTAAAGATCATCCGCGCATTGCGGCTTACGGTAGCATTGACGAACTGAACGCCGTTCTAGGCGTAGCGATTTCCACCATGCCAGAATCGCTTCGCTCGGGATTATTGCACAACTGTCGGCTTGACAAGATTCTGACTCAGCTACAGTCGGATCTGTTTTCGATTGGAGCAGAACTGGCAACCCCAGACCCTGACGCTCAGGGCATGCGACTGCTCAGTTCCAACCGCATCACTGAGTTGGAGACTCTGATTGACTCAGCGGAGAGCGAACTGCCACCCCTAGCCAACTTTATCCTTCCTGGAGGCTGCCCAACGGCCGCTCAGTTGCATTTTGCTCGCACCGTGTGTCGAACAGCCGAACGTGAATTAGTCACTCTGATGCACCAACCAGACGTAGCCGACTGCCAGCTAATATTGGTCTACCTGAACCGTTTGGGCGATTTTTTATTTGTTTTGGCCCGCTTGGCCAATTTTCGTCAAGCTGATGTGGAAACCCCTTGGCGCAGGCCCGTTTAGCTGGCGGATTTCTGGTACAAGTTGTTGCCCACGAAGAACAGGCAGCGGCCTGACAATCAGCGGACAGGACCAAAATACTCTAACGTACCTGCTGTACTTGTTGCAAAACCGTGGTATTGAGCTGCCCAAGACCTACTGGCGATTCCTGCCCGGGGCAGATCGGGTTACACTGTTCAACGCAGGCGTCGCCAAATTCGTAACCGTTCACCCAATAAAACTGCGTGAACGGCTACCCAAATTCTTTAGGGTGGTCTAGTCAAGACTAGTACTTAGTGGGAAGATCAACGCCCGTAGTTTACTTCGAAAATTTGCCATTTTGCCTGGCCCTCTCAGGTCCATCATTGGGGAACGAAAAGCATGAAAAAAGTAGAAGCCGTTGTAAGGCACTTTAAGTTAGAAGAGGTCAAGAATGCTCTAACCGAACAGGGAGTGCATGGAATGACCGTCACTGAAGTTCGTGGATTTGGCCGTCAGAAAGGCCATACCGAGATCTATCGAGGAACCGAATATGCTGTGGACTTTGTTCCGAAGGTCAAGATCGAAATAGCGTGCTCAGATGCCAACCTGAAAACCGTAGTTGATACCATCTTGCGAGTGGCCCCCACTGGACAGATCGGAGACGGTAAGATCTTTGTAACTGACCTGCATGATGTGATCCGCATTCGCACCGGCGAATCGGGTGAAGAGGCGATTTAGATACTTTAAGAATTATCGCCATGACCAGTACCTCTTCCGGCCTGCCAGCCGAAGTGCTCGAAGAACGTAAACGCCTGAAAGATGGCATGTTGACGCTTCGTGCTCAGCATGACAGTGGCAGTGCAGCACTGGAAATCAGTCATGGCTTAGCCGATTTGTCAGATCGAATCGTCACCAATCTATATGACTTAGCACTTCAAAGCGTGCCCGGTGTATCGCCAAATGGTTTAGCGCTTGTAGCACATGGCGGCTACGGTCGGCGGGACGTGTCTCCCTATTCCGATATCGATTTGATGCTGCTGCATGCGCCCGAATGTGAAAAGCAAGCTGGAGAAGTCGCAAAGTATCTTTGTCAAAAGATTGCTGATGTAGGTCTATTGCTGGGTTTCTCAATAAGGACGATTCAGCAGTGTTATCAGATGTCGTGGGCAGACGCCACCATTTTGACCGCGCTGGTAGAAAGTCGGCACCTTTGCGGAAATGCTCAGATGTTCGCGCAGTTCTTCGATGGCTTTCGCGAGGGAACTCGTCGACGCAAAGGACGATTGATCCTGGCCATCGAAAAAGCCAGACGCGAGGAACGCAGCAAATACGGCGAGACGGTTTTTTTACTGGAACCCAACATTAAACGTTCGCGTGGCGGATTGCGCGACGTTCAATTGGTGCGTTGGCTGGGATTTGCACAGTATGGCCATGCCGACCTGGAGACGCTGGCTGATAAGGGACATCTATCGGCGGACGATTATTTGGCATTGCGAGACAGTCACCGGTTTCTGCTGCGACTGCGTCATCAAATGCACTTTCTGGCTGGCAAGCCTCAGGATCAACTGGATCGCGCGTTGCAAATGCAGATGGCTCAGTGGGCTGGTTATGCTGGGGCCGAAGGCATACTGCCGGTTGAACAGTTCATGCAGGACTACTTTGCAAACACCAGCGAGATCCGATATAGCAGCGCTCACTTCTTGGAATTGGTCAAACAGAAGTCGACTTTCAAGTCGTCGCTTCAGTTCACGATGGGGATCAAGGTCCAGCGAGACTATCGCATGGGTTGGTACAACGTGTGGGCAACACCTAGCGGTCTGGAGCGGCTGAAGCGAGATCCGGCTGCGGTCCTGGAACTGATGGCCATCTCCAGCCGCTATAATCGACCTATCGAAAATCAGACTTGGCGCGAGATTCGAGCCGCAATGCGCAGTCGTCCGGCCGGTCAGATCGACGAACTGACGATCAGTCGCTTTTGGGATCTGATGTCCAGTACAACGGGACTCGCTGGCCAGTTGCGTCGCCTGCACGAACTGCGTGTTCTAGAGCAGATCATTCCAGAGATGACTCATGCCCGATGTTTGTTGCAGTTCAATCAATATCACAAGTACACTGTCGATGCGCATTCGATTCGGGCAGTCGAATGTGTTGCAGAACTGGAATCGGATCCGTCGTTGCTAGGCGTGATCTATCGAGGTCTGAAAAACAAGGCCCTATTGCATTTGGCTTTGTTAATTCATGATCTGGGCAAAGGCTATGCGGAGGATCACAGCGAGGTGGGGCGCCGGATCGCTGTAAAGACGGCGGCTCGACTAAAGCTGACTTCTCAAGAGCAGGAAACACTAGCGTTTTTGGTTCACCAGCACCTGCTTTTGGCTCACACCGCCTTTCGCTACGACCTGAGCGACAGTGCTGCAACCGTGCGATTTGCGGCGGTGGTTGGTTCCAGCGAGCGATTGCAACTGCTGCTACTGCTGACCTACGCGGACCTAGCCAGCGTTGGACCACAGGTGGTCAACCAGTGGAAAATTGACTTGCTGCTTCAGTTGTACTATCAGACCGATGCCCATTTTCGCGATGATAAACCTGGGGACGGATTCCGAGCCGAAATCGCATCGCGTCGCAAAGCGGTTATGGACTTAGTGCCGGCAGGCAACGAGACATCGTGGTGGCGAGAGCAAATTGAGGCGCTACCAATTGGCTATCTGATGCGATCCACGCCCAGCCAGTTGGTGATGGAACTGGCCGAATTCAGCAAGTTGGACCAGCAGCCCTGCTTGGCTTGGGGAAAGTATATCGATTCGCAGAAAGCCATCGAATTTACGATTGCCACACAGCAAAGTGGTCGCTTGATCGGAACGTTTCATCGCATCACCGGCGCGCTATCCAGTCAAGGCATGCAGATTATCGCGGCAGACATTCATACACAGCCAGGCAACATCGCCTGGGATCGTTTCTTGGTGGAAGACCCGCAGTTCTAAGGACGCCCCCCTGAAGCGAGAATCGAATCGGTTTGTCAGGCGATCCGACAGGCCCTAGACCCCAGCATCCCGGCAGCCCCTATCTTTGCAAAGAAGTGGAGCAAGTTCAGTGAACAGGCAGCCGAGAACCTGAAGACTCAGCCTACTCAGGTTCGCTTCGACAACAGTACGTCGGATCATTACACAGTAATCACTTTGTTTGCTTACGACCGTATGGGATTGCTGTATTCAGTTTCTAAGGTCTTGTTCGAAATGCAATTGGTCTTGCATTTTGCAAAGATTAGCACCCATCTGGATCAGGTAGTTGACGTTTTTTATGTTTCTGATGTAGCCGGAAAAAAAATCGAAGAAAGTACCGCATTGTATTTGATTCGGCAACGTTTATTACAGGCCGTCAATCAAGGCTAATTGTTTTGACTGAATCTTGAGACTGCGGATTTGGAGGTTCTTATGGTCCATGTATCGATGAAGGAAATTATCTGAATGACCGCATCCAATGAAATGATCATCCAACAACTGAACTGGCGTTATGCCGTCAAGCAATTCGATAAGCATCGACGGATCGACGACCCAACATGGCGGGTGCTAGAGCAAGCTTTGGTATTGAGTCCCAGCAGTTACGGTTTGCAGCCTTGGCGGTTTATCGTGATTGCAGATGCACAGCTTAAATCACAACTAACTGCCATCTCTTGGAATCAACCACAGCCCGCAGACTGTTCTCACATGGTCGTTTTGGCTGCCAAAGAAAAATTGGACCTGGACTATGTCGACCAGCATATCCAACGCATGGCCAATCTTAAAGGCGTGGCACCTGAAAGCCTGGCTGGTTATCGAAAGATGTTGGCAAGCACAGTCCAGGGTTTGGATTCTCATTTGGATTGGAACAGCCGCCAAGTTTACTTGGCGCTGGGCCAGTTGATGACCGCCGCAGCATTGATGGGTGTGGACGCCTGTCCGATGGAGGGAATTCAAACAGAAGCTTACGATCAACTGCTTGGGCTTTCAGGAACAGGCTATCGATCGGTAGTCGGATGCGCGCTGGGCTATCGCGATGCAAGCGACAAGGCGGCCTCTGCCAAGAAGCTCCGGTTTTCTGTCGACGAAGTTGTACAGCGGTTGTAACGTTACCATGTCCTTACCCAGCAGTCGCCAGCGCTTTCGAGACTACCAGCAAGAACTGGCTGAGCGTCGACGCCTAGGACAACCGCCCGGCAGACACCACAGCGATCACCCCGACCAAATGTCGGCTGCGCCCAGTCACCGTAGCTTCTGGACGCTGCTTGCCAAATTCTGGAAAGAGCTGGGTGAACACCGCCACCGAGTTGTCCTGGCCTTGGTGACTCTGACCATTTCAACTCTGCTGGGTCTCATGCCTCCGGCCGGAACCAAGTTGGCCATAGATTACGTGCTGACCGAACCCAGGCAAGAACTTCCGCCTGAAGTTTCCAGTTGGCTGGGCAATCCGCAGCCGCTGCAACTGCTCATGATCATCGCCTTAACCGTGATCGTCATCACGCTAGCAAGAACCTGTGTTCACATCTGGGGACGCTCTTATGCGACTCAGGCCGTACAGTTGATGCAGGCCAGCCTGCGCCGTCGAGTCTTCGAGCATGCCATGCGATTGCCACTGCATCGCATTCAGTTGCTTAAGAGCGGCGGTGCCACCAGTTTGATCAGAGAAGATGCCGGTGGAGTGGCGGATCTGATTTTCAACATGATCTACAACCCATGGCAAGCCATCGTACAACTATTAGGCAGCCTGTTGGTTTTAGCTTGGGTCGATTGGCGGTTGCTCGTAGGTGGCTTGTTGCTATTGCCCGCAGTCTGGTTGACTCACCGCACCTGGATCTATCGCGTTCGTCCATTGTACAAAGATATTCGCAAGCGCCGTCAGCAGGTGGATGCCAGCACGACCGAAACGTTTGGTGGGATTCGCGTCGTGCGCACTTTTGCTCGAGGAAAAAGCGAATCAAGCCGTTTTGTCCGGTCGACCCACCTGCTGGCAAGACAGCAAATGATGGTCTGGTGGGCAACGCGTACGTTAGAAATTGTCTGGGAGGTTATCATTCCGCTCGCGTCCACGGGCCTATTGATCTATGGCGGCTGGCAAATTCTCAGCCATCAACTGACCCTTGGCGATTTGATGATGTTCTTGGTCTACTTGACCATGCTTTTAGGGCCAATCGCTTCGATTGCCTCCAGCGCCATGTCATTTCAAAATAATCTTGCGGGCTTAGATCGCATCCTGGATCTATTGGAAGAAGAGACCGAATCGCATCAGCAACCAGGCACAAGGACACTGAACCCCGCACAGGTGCTGGGGAAAATCCAGTTCTGCAACGTTGGCTTTCACTACCCGGGAAGTGATCGTGCGGTCTTGTCAGATATCACTTTTACAGCCAACGAAGGAACCACGGTGGCGTTGGTGGGACGCAGTGGAGCTGGCAAAACTACGCTATGCAATCTGGTAGCCCGATTTTACGCTCCCACCTCGGGAACCATCCAACTGGATGGATTGAACGTAGCGGAACTGGCGTTGGAAAATTATCGTCAGTTGTTGGGAGTCGTCGAACAGGAAGTGTTTCTGTTTGATGGCTCGATTTTCGACAATATCGCCTACGGTCGGCAAGGGGCTTCGCAGGCCGAAGTCTACGCAGCGGCCGAAGTGGCTGCAGCGCGAGAGTTCATTGAGCAGTTGCCTCAGGGCTTTGAAACTCTGATCGGCGAACGCGGATTCAAGCTAAGCGGCGGCCAACGACAACGCATCGCTATCGCTAGAGCTGTGTTGGCGAACCCTCGTATCCTGATCTTGGACGAAGCGACCAGCAACTTGGACAGCGAGAGCGAAAGGCTGATCCAAGTTAGCCTAGCCAGGCTTATGAAAGGCAGAACCGCTTTTGTGATCGCGCATCGACTGAGTACTATAAAACATGCTGATTTGATTTTAGTGCTGGAAGATGGCCGTATCGTCGAACGAGGAACACATGACACACTGATGGCCCACGGAGGCATCTATCAGCGCATGGTCATGCTGCAGACGGGCACTATTAGCTAGATCGCTAGAATTGTCACCCTATGGTAAACTGATTGGCGATCGCTCGTGAAAGTCATAAAGCGATGACGCCAATGGATATCCAATTTCGAGGATTTCTCAACTTGAATTTCAACTATGATCGATCATGGCAACCAGACAAGATCAACAGCGACGCGCAAAACTTCAGGAAGTTTTCACAATAATCGAAAAGCGAGATCGATTTCACCATCAGGAGATTCAAAGCTTGTGTCGCGAAGCCAACCCAGCTTTTGTGACGCGACTGCTGAAACAACTGCACCAAGAAGGCGTCTTGACGACAGATAATTGGTGGGGCAAACAGTGTTATGTTTGGAATGTTCAGGAATTTGAAGTCTCGCAGTGGATCGATCGGCAAATCAACGGCGATCAAGTTAGCCAACTGCCATCGCAAGAGCGTCCGCGCGAGCGACTATTAGAGGTAGGGGCCAGCGAACTGAAAAACAGCGAGTTGCTGGCCATCTTGATTCGCTCTGGTCGCAAAGGGCAATCAGCCATGCAAGCCGGAACTCGACTAGCACAACATTTCGACGATCGATGGATCGAACTACCGCGCAGCTCGCTCAGCGAACTCCATCAGATCAGTTCAGCAGTCTCATCGAGCGCTTACTGCCAAATCATGGCCGGCATCGAATTGGGTCGCAGAATATCTCAGCTTATTAGCCAGCGCGCTCCCAAGCAAAAAATCACAAGCACATCAGCGGCGATCGACTATTGCAGAATCCATTTTGATCGCTTGGCCACAGATGCTCAGCAGGAAGAGTTTCACATTGTCACCTTGGACACCAAATTGCAACCCATTCAAAATCATCAAATTACGGTGGGCACTCTAGACGCTAGTTTGGTGCATCCCCGTGAGGTCTTCAAACCGGCAATCCGGGATTCAGCTGCAGCCATTCTGCTGGTTCACAACCATCCTTCAGGCGATCCAACTCCCAGCCGACAGGATCGTGAAATTACCGAACGATTGACTAAGGCCGGGGAACTGCTGGGCGTGCGGGTGATTGATCACGTGATCGTAGCTCGCGACTCGTTTGTCAGTTTAGCAGAAAGTTAGTCTAAACCTCCGGAAACTAACTCGGCAGAGCACACATGGCCCAGGACAAATTGCCCTTCGCCGTTTAGAATAGAGTCAGTGGGAGGGGAGGTTCCTGAACGCCGATCCCGGCCAAAAGAGCAAGGAGCCCCAGGTGGCAGACTATCCAGCCAAGATTCTAGTTCGATGCGAACAGTGCAAAAAAGAGGCCACTCTTACCACGCTTCACAGGCATAACGGTCAGTGCCCTCATTGTGGCAACTCGACTTGGCATGTGCAGGCGACCTATTTGGCAAGACAAGACAACAGCGATGGCACCACATTGACACTCAACGCTCTGGGACTCAACCTGCTCAGTTACTCAGGTTTTAGTCTAGGCTCTCCTGTTCCAGGAGAAAAGCGACCAGTCAATAGAATCGACATACACGACGTTCCCGCTCACGAGATCGCCGAAATCGCATCGCCTGAAGTCAATCCTCAGGTGAAGCTACAAGCCTTTGTAGTGCGGACACAAAACGAACAATTTTCGCAACATCGTAAAGCGATGCAGCAGCACGGAAGCCAGTGTGATCAATGTGGAATTCTGTTCGTCCTGAATGATCAGAAACCATGGACATTGGTGGGAACCTGCAGTCGAGTCTGTTGTGCTGCCAAGTATGGTGCCGTCGATTATGCGTTGATCCAGGATCAAGTGTTGGAAAGCGCCAAACAAAAAACGGTGGATGGTCGGCAAATTCACCGTGACAATCAAGTGATCCCAGTTTGCTGCCCATCCTGTGGTCATCGTTTTGACCTTCCTCGGATGTACCAAGGCGTCCATCGAAAATGCCCTGCTTGCAGCCAAAAAGTTCTGGTCGAGCGCAGTTGACTATTCGACGGGATACTCAAAGCCTGCGGCCAATCATGTCCCCCTGAAGTTACCATCTTCATCGTAGCGGATAAATGCGAACCAGAAAAAGACGAAGATGCAGATCGGGAAGGTCAGCAGAAAAACCAGGCTTAACCACGACATCACGCAGCCAGCAACAAAGAACATCAACCAAAGCCACCACGTCTCTTGAATGAGCGATCGATAACGTTTCATCGCAAATGGGTCTAGCGTGCGTACAAAAAGGCCCAATTACAAAGCGGATATGGCAAAATAGCATATACCCAACCCAATAACTGTACATCCCCTAGCTTAAACTACTACGACACCGAGGCAATCAATGATACGGCTGAACCGGAGTCGACTGGAATAGAATTATTCACAGACTAGTGAAAATCCCATACTGAATCCTGGGTATCGAATATTGTTTTCTAAGCGACAAAGGAGGTAGTATCTTGGTTCAAGTCACCGAACGCATCCATCGGGGATTATTCTCTAGATTGTTCAATTCGATTATTGGGGTGGCAATAGGATTTGTATTGATTCCAGTATCCATGATGCTGATTGGATGGAACGAATATCGAACCATTCACCGTGCCAAAGGCTTAATTGAAGGTGAGAGCGTTGTAGTTGATCTGGCTAATTCCGATAATATAGATTCGGCCTATTCCGGAAAACTAATACATGCCATTGGATTAGCAACTACCAGTGAATCTCTATCAGATCCGGAATTCGGAGTCAGCGGAAAACTGCTTCAACTAAGACGCATGGTCGAGATGTACCAATGGGTTGAAAAAGTCGAGTCAAAGACTCGCAAGAAGATTGGAGGCGGAGAAGAGACGGTCAAGACATACAGCTACGACAAGCAGTGGCTTCCTGGCCGCGAGGAAAGTGAAAATTTCCACGAGGTCAGCGGACACATAAACCCTCAGCAGAGATTTTCAGCCCAACAATCAATCTCCAATCATGCAACGTTTGGAGCGTTTGCGCTCCGCCCTGAGCAGGTAAGCAAAATCGATCGGTGGACGGAAGCTCGGCTGGACGAAGGTTCTTTGTTGGAGAAATTCGACCTCGCAGAACGCGAGCGGTTTAAGGTCGAGGGTGGTTATGTCTATTATAGCCACCGCCGCCCAGATTCGACTGCTCCCCAAGTTGGCGATCAACGAATTCGACTTGAGGTTGTACAACCCACTCAGATCAGCGTACTTGGGAAGCAGGATCAGAATGCCATTTCACCGTTTAAGACTAGCAACGGTGAAATAATCGACTCGCTTCATGTCGGGCAAGTCTCAGCCAGTGAGATGTTTGCCAATCTCAAGCAACAGAACACTTTCTTAGCGATGCTGCTGCGCGTGGCCGGCTGGGGTTTATCCGTTGTTGGATTCATGCTGATAGCTTCGCCGCTGAAAACGTTGACCGATATCGTTCCATTTTTTGGTAAAATGGTGGGTGCGGTGACTTTTTTCATTGCGGTCATTTTAGGATCTTGCGTTTCACTGATTACTGTCAGCATAGCCTGGGTTGCAGTACGGCCACTTTACAGCATTAGTCTGCTAACCATTGTTTGCGTAGTCATCTTCCTTCTGCTACGGCGTCGCGGGAATCCGGACAAAACCGCTAGCCAACAAATTAGCGTAATCGAACAAACTCAACAGTAATGGTCTAAGACCTGAACCTTTGCCTTGAGGCGTTATCCTTTTTCTGCCAAAAGTTCGTCAACCAGGTTCTCGATAGATTTATCCCCAGTGGCACCTTGCCAATTCAACTCTCCTTGCCACCAGGACCGAATGTAACCTTTCTTGTCGATGACATAGACTGTCGGCCACATAGTATTACCCCAAGCATTCCAATTCTCGCTCTTCAGATCAATCAATACCGGGAATTCAAAGCCTTTTTTCAT
>DAIRSD010000008.1:0-26832 GCA_036804625.1 Aureliella sp.
CACCAAGGGCTGAAGTAACCCAAGTTAAAGGGTTTTTCAAATGAACGAAGACCGAAGCTGCCCTTACCGCTGCCAAGTATCAGCCGATACAAGCCACGCTGTCATCCGGGTGCATGGGCGCAAGCTGAATTGCCAGATTCTGGACCTGTCACGAGACGATTTCCACGTTCGAATTCCCAAAGGCAGAAGCCAGATCAGTAAGGCAAAGAAGATTGAGGTCTTCTACAAGGGTGAGCATTGGCTGGTGGCCGTCGACTCAAAAGACGCGCCTGCCGATGAGCTATACCTGCGACGTCTGGAGGAACTGACTCCGATGGAAAAGCCATCTGCTTGGGCCACTCTGTCGCGTCTGAATTTGAGCAGTCAGACCGACCCTCGGTTCGTGATGACCCTGCTGCTGGCTTTTATATTCGCTTGCCTGGCTCTGCCGGGTCTCGGGGACAAACTGGGTACCGCGCCCAAAGTTAAGAATGGTATCCATTCGATCTTCGATGCGTTCAAGTGAACTGCACATCCTTGGGCACATTTGGTAAGTTGTTGGCTGTTCCGACATTTACCTGCGTGCCAACGGACAATCCAAGATGCTTGACCTAAAGTCGTTTATTCGCGACGTGCCCGATTTCCCCAAACCGGGGATACTATTTAGAGATATCACGCCCCTGCTATCCGCTCCGGAAGCCTTCAGCGAAGCTATCAACCAATTCACGCAGCGCTACAAGTCCAGCCGAATAGACGCAGTTGTGGCTGTCGAATCGCGTGGTTTTATCTTTGGGGCCCCACTGGCGATTCGGCTGGGTGCCAAATTTGTTCCCGTCCGAAAGCCTGGCAAGCTTCCTTACCAAACCCTAAGCCATAGCTACGACCTGGAATATGGAAGTGACACGTTAGAAATTCATAGCGACGCTCTGCAACCCGGCCAACGAGTATTGCTTGTGGACGACTTGCTGGCAACCGGTGGAACCGTTCAGGCGTGTATCAAACTGCTGGGTCACTTTTCCATCGAAGTCGTGGAATGCGCCGTTTGCATCAATCTGACCTTCCTCAACGGCGCACGGAGGCTAGATCCGTTGCCAGTATTTAGCCTTCTCGAATACTAAGTACTATTTCTCCAGTTCTACCGTCCAGTAGGCTTCACTGATAAATTTGCTCCATGTTTCAACTCGCTCCAAACGATCCGTATAGAACGGCTTCCAGTCAGGGCGGATTGGATGCTTGCGCAAGCGCATGTTGGCCTGCTGCGGAGTGCGATTGGCTTTGCGTGAATTGCAGTCCAGACAAGCCAACACGCAGTTGGTCCAGCTCGACTGGCCTCCCTGCGAACGCGGTACAACATGATCGATCGACAAATCCTCGCTGCCAGGCTGTTTGCCACAGTACTGACACGTGTACTTGTCTCGCTTGAATACGTTGCGACGGCTAAAGGTCACCGTCAACTTTGGCACCGCGTCGAATCGAATCAAGGAAACGATTTCCGGTATCCGAATTCGCTGTTTGACAGTCTGCAAAAAAGGCTCATCGCGATCAGGCACCATCCTGGTCCAGTCGCTCCAGTCATACAACTGGTAGTCAACTGGATCGACGATTTTTGCCGATTGATTCCAAAGCATAATCAGCGCACGAGCCACAGTTGCGACGTTGACTGGCTGCCAATTGCGATTCAGAACCAGCGTTGGACGCTGGAGATTCGCTGGTAAGTGGTACGACTTCGAGCAAGCTGACAACATATTCATAACTGACACCCTGTGGTAACCCTTATCAACCAGAATTCCGACCAGGCCGATGCACCGTCATCAATATCAATCGTGATTTTGACCATTGTGTAGACAAATCACTTCCAGGGCAAGTTCGCAGGAACCGCTTAGGAACCTTTCACTAGTAAACTCCCGAACTTGCCAATAGCAGGGTGCTAACGCACTCCGGCTGATCAGGCAATAATCTCAGTCAATACCTTGCCATGTACATCGGTCAGGCGATGATCGCGTCCACCAAAACGAAATGTCAGCCGCTCGTGATCAATTCCCAACTGATGCAGTATTGTGGCATGCAAATCGTGAATCTCAACCGGTTGGCTGACCACCTTGTAGCCGAATTCATCGGTTTCTCCAAAAGTGCAGCCTCCCCTGATTCCACCACCTGCCATCCAAATCGAGAAAGCAAACGGATTGTGATCACGACCATCCGAACCTTGCGCAAATGGAGTCCTGCCAAACTCACCGCCCCAAACGACCAACGTTTCCTCCAGCAAACCTCGCTGCTCCAAATCGGTAAGCAGCGCAGCAATCGGCTGATCGCCGCTAAGCGCATTGTCGGTGTGCCCCTGTTTTAACTTGGAATGTTGATCCCATCGATCATGGGTGGTGGCCGGACAGGTTAGCTCCACAAATCGAACGCCGCGTTCGACCAATCGTCTGGCTAGTAAACACTGTCGAGCGTAAATAGCTGTGGGCCGGTTAGGATGATCCACGCCGTACGCTGCCAAGGTGTCTGCACTTTCGTCATCCAAGTTCGAAGCCGCTGGAACCGAAGTTTGCATGCGATATGCCAATTCATAGTTGCGTATCGCGCTGGCAACTGGATCGGCCTGCGCACTGGCCGACAGAAAACCCGAATCCAAATCGCGAAGCAATTCCCGACGCTTGGCAATCTGAAGGTCGGTCCGCTGTGCTCCCTTCAAATTTGCGATCGCTGGCCCCGTTGGTGACAGCATCGATCCTTGATAGGCAGCAGGTAGAAAGCCGCTTGCAAAATTATCCAAGCCGCCCGGTGGAGTTAACCCACCGTTGATCACTACAAATCCTGGCAACTCTTGAGACTGGCTACCAAGCCCATAGACTACCCAAGCACCCATGCTGGGTCGCCCGACGATTCCCAAGCCTGTATGCAAAAAATAGTTGGCACTAGTATGCTCGGAAAATTGGCTGGTCATCGATCGCACCACACACAGCTTATCTGCGTGTTTAGCAATCTGTGGAAATAAATCGCTTATCCACAGCCCGCTCTGTCCGTATTGATGGAACTTCCAGGGGGACGCGAGTGTCGAGCCATTATTGTCAAACTGAGTCGGTTCCATCTGCATTGGAAAGGGTTGCCCGCTGAGCTTTTCCAACTGTGGCTTGGGATCAAGCGTGTCCATTTGACTGGGCCCGCCATCCATGTACAAAAAAATCACTCGGCTTGCACGAGGCCGATGATGGTACCGCTCCATGGCTCCACCAGAGCGATCTGGGCTATCAAGCTCATCAGCCCAGCCCGGTTGCTGATGATGCAGCGCGGCCAGCGATAACGCTCCAAAACCAAGACTCCATCGCTTCAAAAAATGGCGACGATCCGGCCTGTTCCCAGAGTGACAATCAGGCTGCTGACCGCCACATCGATCGATGCAACCTGAACGTCGAGCCGTCGTGGAGACCATTGATTCACCTGCTAAAACTACCGATTCCTGGATGAAACGGAAAGGCCAGAACTTGGGACGTATTAGTCCACAGCTCTTATGCATCTTTTTGTACCGATGCTTGCGGATTACGGGTGGGCGACGCTCCTGCGGAGCGTGTCTGAGCCGCCACCTAACGTCCACAAGCAATGTATGCTAGGTCGGCGGCACGAAAGAACTCGGCAGGAGCCTTCCACTCCCGACCCACGTTTTCGTTCGTCAAAATGAATTCAAAGATTTTCTTGAGCGTTGCCAATCAGTCCCCTAATTTTACTAGTTTAATTTCAAAATTGGGAAAAGGTAAGCAGTCTGGGCGTTTCCCAACTTGCCAAATGATGGTGTCTGTGACCAGAATAGGATGTTACAGCGCGATAAGCCGCCTCAGCACAAATTGCGCTTGTCCCACCTACTACCTCCCACCTCCTGCCTACTCGACTTGAACAAGGCGCTATCATGCTGACCATTTATGGAAAAGCGGGTCGATACTGTGATGGTCTATCGCGGCGTAGTTTTTTGACCATCGGCGGATTGACACTCGGTGCATTTGGCTTTCGTAATCTCAGCTTGGCGGAGTTGTTGCGGGCGGAATCAACCATTCCATCGGGTAAACGTCTAGGGCACAAAGCGGTTATCAACATCTTCTTGGCAGGCGGACCTCCGCATCAAGACACTTGGGATCTTAAGACCCAAGCCCCCAGTGAAATTCGCGGCGAGTTCCAACCGATTGCTACCAATGTTCCCGGAGTTCAGATCTGTGAGGTCTTTCCGCAACTAGCGAAAGTCATGGATAGATCGACAATCATTCGATCGATAGTTGGCTTGAAAGATAGGCATGATTCTTTTCAGTGCATGAGCGGATGGCTGAGCAATGATCTTCAGATCCTTGGTGGGCGTCCCAGTATCGGAGCTGCATTGACCAGACTGAAGGGGCCGGTTGATCCTGCGGTCCCAGCATTCATCGGTTTGGCGGCTAAGACTCAGCATGTACCTTGGTCCAACCCGGGGATTACAGGTTTCTTGGTGCCCAGCTACTCAGCCTTTCAGCCGGATGGACCTGGCATGGATAACATGAAAATTGGTGACATCACGCTGGAGCGCCTCAAGGATCGACGCCAACTACTGACCAGCTTGGACAAGATGCGACGCGACATCGATCGAAGTGGCGCAGTGGAGGCCATGGATACCTTTGGTCAGCATGCCTTGGATGTACTGACCAGCAGTAAACTGCTGGACGCGCTGGATCTATCCAAAGAAGACCCCAAGACCATAGAGCGCTATGGTGACGGTAAACCTTATCGATATCAGTACGACGGTGCGCCGACTTGCAATGATCATTTGTTGTTGGCGCGAAGATTGGTTGAAGCGGGTGCTCGCTGCGTCACACTTAGTTACGGTCGATGGGACAGCCACGGGCAGAACTTCGATTTGGTACGCGACCATGGCCCCAAGTTAGACCAATGCCTCAGCGCACTGATTGAAGACTTAGACCAGCGCGGCTTACTGCCCGATGTAACCGTTATAGCATGGGGAGAATTCGGCCGGACCCCTAAAATCAATCCTCAAGCTGGACGGGATCACTGGGCACCTGTCAGTTGCGCTTGGATCGCCGGTGGCGGTACTCAAAGCGGTCAGGTGATAGGCGCTACCAACCGCCTGGGTGAATACGCTTCGCAGCGTCCTGTGGATGTGCAGGAAGTTATCGCCACGCTTTATCACAATCTAGGTATCGACACCGCCGCGACAACGATCATGGATCCGACCGGACGTCCGCAGTATCTGGTTGAAGCCAACCCGATTGCAGAGTTGATTTGAACGACCACTTCGGAAAACTAAAACATGCAATTTTTCTACTGGATGAAACGCTTTGTTGTGCTAATGGCTTTAGGTCTAAGCGTTTGGGGACGCTTCGCTAACGCTGCTGGCCTGGAGGTGTCTCTGCCTACAGGTTCTTCTGCAATTCGCCTGGACGGAGTCGACGCGCGTTGGCAGCTTGTGGTCACACAAATCGATGCATCGGGCAAGGCGATCGATGTCACTCGAACAGCTTCGTACGACATTCAGCCACCCATTGCCCAAATCGACTCGACGGGTTACATGCAACCCAGCGCTAATGGCCAAGCGACCTTAACGGTCCATTACGAATCGGGCAGTTGCCAAGTGCCGATTGATATCAGCGGCCAGGAGGTTGCTCAGGATGTTGATTTTCATAACCAAGTGGTCCCGATATTCACAAAACATGGTTGCAACGGTGGCGGTTGTCATGGCAAGGCGTCCGGGCAGGCAGGCTTCAAACTGTCACTGCTGGGCTTTGAGTCACCTGAGGACTACGAACATCTAGTCATCGAATCTCGCGGAAGACGGCTGTTTCCTGCGGATCCTGACAAAAGTCTATTGCTACAGAAGGCTATCAATGCGGCTCCACATGGCGGTGGCAAACGGCTGGAGTTGGATTCTCACGAGTACCGAATTTTGCATCGCTGGATCGCCGCTGGTATGCCGTATAGCGAAGCGCCTGTGAGAACCGTTCAACAGATCTCGGTATACCCGGAAGCTAGGCAATTGGAGCGCCGGGGGACACAGCAACTAGCCGTGTTGGCAACTTACAGCGACGGCAGTACTGCAGACATCACTTCCACAGTTCAGTTTGAATCCAACAATACCGATTTGGCCACCGTCGATCAGCGGGGTTGGGTTGAACTGAAAGATCAATCCGGCGATGTGGCCGTGATGGCACGATACCAAGGTCAAGTAGCCGTGTTTCGCGCTAGCGTTCCCCTGGGCATCGACGTACAACAATTCCCACCCACTCGCAACGTGGTGGATCAGGCTGTCTTTGCCAAATTGAAACTACTAGGCATACCACCCAGTCCGATAAGTGACGACTCTAGCTTTATTCGGCGAGTGACTTTAGACCTCTGTGGGCGCTTGCCGTATCCAGAAGAAGCGTTGAGCTATCTTCAGTCTAGTGATGCAGACAAAGCGGATGTGCTGGTGGACCGTTTGTTAGCCAGCGAAGATTACGCCGATTTCTTTGCTCGCAAGTGGGCGTTAATTCTTCGCAATCGTCGTACTGGCGAAGGAGAGCAATTCGCTTCGTTTGCATTTCATGGCTGGCTGAAAGACAGCTTTCACCAGAATCTACCATACGATCGGATGGTCACACAGTTGCTAACGGCTTCGGGTAGTGTTGAAACCAATCCGGCTCTCACTTGGTGGCGAGAAGTGGCAGAGACTGACGCTCGCACCGAAGACATTGCCCAGTTATTTTTGGGGCAGCGACTTCAGTGTGCTCGCTGTCATCACCATCCGTTCGAGAAATGGAGTCAAGCAGATTATTACCGCATGGCCGCTTTTTTTTCAAAGGTAGCGCGGAAAGAGGGATCAACGCCTGACAATCCCGTCTTTGTTTCGCGTGTTGGCGGTGCCAGCGCGACACACCCCAGGACGGGACAATCGCTGTCGCCATCGGGACTAGATACTACGCCTCCGCAGTTGCACCCAACCGACGACCCTCGGCAAGCACTGGCTAGTTGGATGACCGATCCGAACAATCCCTTCTTTGCCCGCAGTTTGGTGAATCGATATTGGAAGCACCTCATGGGCCGTGGGCTGGTTGAACCGGAAGATGACATGCGAGTTACCAATCCACCGACCAATTCGGAATTGCTTGACGGTTTGGCCCAGCACTTCGTTCAGAGCGGTTACGACCTGAAGGACTTGCTGAGAACGATTTGCACCTCCAGCGCCTACCGCTTAAGCAGCGATGCCAACCAGCACAATTTAGGGGACACTACAGGCTACTCGCGATACTATCCGAAACGGTTGCAGGCAGAAGTTCTGCTGGATGCTATCGATCAAGTCATGATGACTCATACAGCCTTTGCTCCGCTGCCAACGGGGACCAGAGCTGTACAATTGCCAGACACAGGATTCAGTTCCTACTTCTTGGACGTATTTGGGCATCCTGCTGGTACGACCGCTTGTGAGTGTGAACGAACAGGAGACGCTTCACTGGCTCAGAGCCTGCATCTACTGAATTCGAAAGAAATCCATTCCAAACTTACTCAAGATGCAGGTCGTTCTGCTAGCATGCAAGCCAGTTCACAACCTTTGGCCGAACTGGTCGACGAACTTTACCTGACGGCTCTCAGCAGGCCAGCAACGACTGCCGAGCAGCAGACGGTGGCTGATTATTTGGTTGCTCGCGAGAACTCTCGCCGACAAGCCTTTGAAGATGTGATTTGGGCAGTTATCAATAGTAAAGAATTTTTGTTCAACCATTAGAACATTGCCAAATCAGCCGAAGTCGCGTTAGCGCCCGGATATTACATGGTCCGGTTGCCGGAAAAACCGAGCGCTAAGGCGGTCGGCAGTTAAAACAATACCAGCCAGACGCGCTAGCGAGTATGTTTCGAAGTTTCGCATCAATCAACTGACATCCTCGCTAGCGAGTCGAGCTGGTATTCAGGGTAAATTTTCATCTGCCGCTCGCCTAATGCGCTGGATGCAATCGCACTCCGGCTGATCAGACTGCGCGGTCCCGCCTTTTGAGTATTTGCTATGAAGTATATGCTATGAATTGCCCGCCTTCGATGGAAAATTGCATCGTTCTACCAGACATCTGCAAGCCAGCCATCAGCAAGCTAGCCATCTGCAAGTTCGGCTGGCAACTGATGTTCCTGTTGTGTTTTGCTGACTGGAACATGAGTAGCAGCCTCGTCTACGCTCAACTTCCCACGGCCGAGTTACACACGCTGTCGCGCTCGGTGGTGCAGTTGGGCTCCAAGTTTGATCTTAGCCTGCAAGGTAGTCGGCTGGAGGAAGCTGATCAACTGTTGATAAGCGACTTGATGGGCAACCCTATCGATGCTCAGGTATCCGCTCGCATGGCTCCATCTGCCCCACTTCAAGATTGGCGTACGACAACGGGTACTTTCGATGTCTTGCTGGGACCAGACACACAAGCAGGCATGGTGGAGGTGCGTTGTCGCGGACGGTTTGGACTGGGCACCCCCCGTCGCCTGTTGCTTACCGACGTGCCGGTGATTCAACCAGCGACTGGCCATAACCATCTGAATACGGCTCTGGCTGTCGCGTCTGAGCAGTTGATCCACGATCGCACCCTTGCGCAAGGCTCGAACTTCTATCGCTTGACGGTTCAGCCAGGCCAGGTGCTGCGATGTGTTGTCTACAGTCAGCAGCTCTGGTCGGCTGCCAATCTGCGACTTCGCCTGCGTAATGGAAAAGGCCAGTTGTTGGTTACGTCACAATCGATGGGAGCGTGGCCCGCAGAAATTCAGTGGCCTCATGCAGGCTCTGAAGTTCAGGATTATATCCTAGAAATCAATGACCTACTGGCTCGCGGCGGTGCGGCGTTAGATTACGTGATGGAGTCACGGATTGATTCACTGCCTGCACCTGATACGAATCACCCTAGTCTACCCAAAATGTACCTGGACACGCTACTTCGTCCTAGCCTGGACGCGATCCCAAACACAGCAGCCTGGTTATCACCTTCCGGTGCAGCATGCTTGCCAGCTAACGCAAGTGACTATACAGCCATACCCGCCCAGCCGATCACGCAGTTCCCAGTGCGACTGCGAGGTTCATTGCCGGAGTCAAGTCGCATCGATTTTGAAGCTCAAGCCGGGCAGGTCCTGACCTTTGATGTCGCCTCGGCCAAACTTGAGCAATTGACCGACCCCGCGCTAGTCATTTATAAACTGCCCAGCGATCCTGCCAGCGATGCCACTGGGCTGGCTCCTATCGTCGACCAAGATGACCGACCATTTCTGGGTACTCCGGCGGTGCGACTGCGACAGATCGCTCCTCAGTTGACATGTTCCGCGCCTGAGACCGGTAGATATCGGTTGCAGTTGTTAGACAATCAGTCGGGTGTCAGACCAAACGATGCTCGTGGATTCCTGTTGGAAATTCGACCTGCAAATCCAAGCTTTTCGCTGATTGCTCACTGGGCCTTTCCCACCAACAATGTTGCACTATCCAAACCCATTGGTTGCCAAATTCAGCGACTGGGAACTCAACAGATCCATGTGACCGCTGTTCGACACGATGGTTTTTCAGAGCCGATTGAACTGCACGTGGAAGGATTGCCACCGGGGACACTCTGCGCTAATTCACGGATTCCTGCAGGAGCCTCCGAAGCGGTGCTGAATATCCAGGCCGCAGCCGATGCCACCGACGGGCACTCTGCGATCCAAGTCGTTGGCACGGCTCGTATTGCCGATCAAGATCACCATGTGAGTGCAGTACCAGCAACTATTACCGCTGCCGCTTCGCCCGTATACAACACCATCACCACCGCGAGAACTGGAAAGTTAGAATTGGCAGTTCAAAGCTTAGATTTAGCCCCAGTGCAGGTTCAAGCTGGAAATGCAGCCGTGATAGAGGTAAAACCCAACACCAAAATTCAGTTGCCCATTCAATTGCTTCGTCAGCCGGGCAGCGCTGCCGAATGCACCCTTCGTCCCCAAAGTTTGCCGGCCAAAGTAACTTTAGGCGAAGTTAAGGTGCCGGGCGACCAGACACAGGTAAGCCCGGAACTGAGTGTGGCCGGAGATGCCGCCCCAGGCGAGTACACGTTTTGGCTGCAATGTTAAACCAAGGTTCAGTGTCAGGCCAATCCTCAGTCTTTGTCACGTGAAGAGGCTTATCTTGCCAAGTTAAAATCAGCAGCCGAATCAGCGCAGCCGGAAAGCAACATCACCCCAGAACTACTGCAGACCGCTATTGCCGAAGCGACTGCCAGAATTGAACAGATCAAACCACAAGTCGCTGCGACTGAATACACGCTTTGGGTTCCTTCCAATTCCATCCGAATCCGCATCACCCCTCCCTGATTTTGGCCTGAACGACCGGATGAGACTCTGACGGATCGTTTCTTTTAAATTTTGGCAACTAAACTAGATAGATCGCTTACCTGGCTCCAAAATCTCCCAAGACAACCAACTATTTTGTTCGACTCAAGTGATACCATGACACGTCCCTGCAATATCATCTCGTTCGGCTGGATCGCTATCCTGTCCATGATCAACTTCTGCTCACTTAGCACCATCGTGTCTGCAGATCAGACGCCAGAGACTCACGCATCTAAGATCGACTTTGGTCGCGATCTAGCTCCGGTCTTTGCGAAGAACTGCTTGGCATGCCACAACGAAAAGAAGCCCGAAGGGGGGTTGAATCTAGAAACCTACGGTTCGCTGATCAAGGGAGGTGATAGCGGTCGGGCGGTAGAAGCCGGCAATCCACAGGCCGGTCAGTTGCTGGCCCGAATCGTGGACAACGACGCTCCCATGCCGCCCGATGACAATGCTGTGGGTGCCAAGCGGTTGACCGAGGCCGAAGTGAATTTGATCCGAGACTGGATTGCCGCTGGAGCCCCACAGCCTGATCCATCGGCAAGCGCCACTCAACTACGATGGCAAGCACTTCCGGCTTCTGTGCAGCCCATCTATGCGCTAGCCGCTTCGCCCGACGGAAATTATTTGGCGATGGGTCGCGGCAACCAGGCGTTTGTACTCAGTAGTCCAAGCACGACTTCAGAAGATCAGGCATTTCCGTTGATCGATCCTCAAGTTGGCCAGACCCTTCAGCAATTACAAGCTCAGCCCGGCGTCTCGACATCGGTCACCGCAGCCGCTCACCTGGATATCGTGCAGTCCATCGCATTTAGTCCGGACTCACAGATGATTGCTACTGGCGGATATCGATCGGTAAAGATATGGCAACGTCAAACGTCGCCGGTCGATTCTTTGGATATTGGTTTGGAGCAATCGGATGGCGGTTCGTTGTCGGCTCTTTCTAAAGACGGTGCTCGACTGGCGCTGGCCGATCAAAATCGCATCGAGATTGTCGACATGCGATCGGCTCAGTCGCATCGGTTTCTAAAGACTCACGCTCAGCCGATCACTGCTTTAGTTTGGCTGGAAGATTTGCAGTCGTTGATAACTTGTGATGTGGCAGGCACGTTTGCGGCTACTCAAATGGATTCCATGCAGTTCCGAACTTTCACGTCCCCATCGCCACTTAATGTTCGGCAAATGATCAGCATGGGCAGTGGCCGCATGCTGGCGATAGACAACCAGAATCGTTTGGTCGAACTGACTGTGGACTTAACCGCAGGTAACTTGGCTTGGACGGCGATTCCCAACCATCAGCAAGTGATTGCCTTGGCAACGAATGGTCCTGGCGATGGCCCTGTTGCCATGGCAATGGAAAATGGAGTGTGCCGCTTGGTCAGTCGCCACGATCTGGCCACGATTCGGGAAATTTCTACAACTGGCCCAATCACTTGTCTGGCGATAAGCCCCAACGGACAGTGGCTAGCCACATCCAGCGGCGTCGACGCAGCGCAGCTCTGGAAGGTGGAAGACGGTTCACTAGTCGCCCGTATGGACAAAGACTATCTGCACAGTCAGAAAACCAAGGAATCCGAGCGCAGTGTAGCCAGGCAAAAAGCCATGCTGGACCGAATGTCCGCTTCGCTAGCTGAACTACAAAAGGCAGCCGAAGCTGAAACAGCGGCTCGAGACAAAGTGCAGGAGGCTCGCAACAAGGCGGCTGAGGAACTTGCTGCCAAAGAAGCTGCAATTACAACCGCCACTCAAGCTGTGACCGAAGCGCAAACCGCCAAGGCACAGGCCGAAGCAGCGCTGGCCGAAGCGATGAAGCTGGTCGAAACAAGAAAAGCCGAATTGGAGGCCAAGGAAAAAGCCGTAAGTGAAGCGGCCAATCAAAAAAATACCGCTATGGAAGAGCTGGCCAAGCGTGATCAGGCGCTGGCTACTGCCAAGGACGCTACGGAAAGAGCACTTGCACGAGTGCCCGAATTGCAGCAAAAGATCGCTGGCGAAACAACCAAGTTCGAAGCGCTCAATCAAGAAGCTCAAACGTTGCCTCAGCAACCGCATGCCAAGCATCAAGCCGTCCGAATCGAATTTTCGGCGG
This sequence comes from Aureliella sp., assembly GCA_036804625.1. Classification (GTDB taxonomy): domain Bacteria; phylum Planctomycetota; class Planctomycetia; order Pirellulales; family Pirellulaceae; genus Aureliella. The sequence continues at coordinate 12,398 of DAIRSD010000008.1, forward strand.
ACAATTCTCGGGCGGTGGTGGCCGATCGATCTGGATATCTTCACCTTTTTTCGACTCGCGATGGATCGCCAGAGGCCAAGCTGAATGCTGATTCGGCTGTGGCCTTGATGTCGATTAACAATTCAGGAAATCTGACCACCTTGACGACCGGTGGAATCATTCAAACCTGGGATCTGCATTTGCCCTGGGCGCTGAAGACGACGATTGGCTCGTTCGACAACAGCCCACTGAGCGATCGAATTACCGCATTGTCATTTAGTCCTGATGGGACTCGACTGGCGATCGGCAGCGGCCCAGCCAGCCGCTTTGGCGAGATCAAAATTGTGCAGGTGGCGGATGGGCAGGTGACAGCAGATTTTGGACAGTTGCATAGCGATTCCGTACTGGCACTGCGATTCTCACCCGATGGTCGTCTACTAGCCAGTGCCGGAGCTGACAAGTTATGTCGCCTACTGGATGCCCAGACCGGTCAAGTGGTTTCCTCGCTGGAGGGACACACGCACCACGTGTTGACCCTGGCCTGGAAGGACGACGGTGCCACGCTGGCAACTGGCAGTGCAGATAACAGTGTCAAGATCTGGAATGTCGAAGCAAGTACTCAGATTCGTACCATTGCTGGCTTCAAAAAGGAGATTACCGGCCTAACGTTTGTAGGACAAAGTGATCATCTAGCAGCCGTGGATGCAGCGGGAACAGCCCAGTTGATTGAAGCCACCTCCGGCAAACAGTTACGAGCCTATGCAGGGGCCACCGGAGCCCTAACCGCAGTAGACGTCAGCAGCGACGGAAAATACCTATTTGCAGGCGGTCAATCCGGCAAGAACTGGATCTGGCAGGTCGAAGATGCCAAGCTGCTCAAGCAGTGACTCGTTAGCGCGGATAGCACTGTCCCCAGGGGGATCTCGGTCCCCAGGGGGATCTCGTGGGTGGGTCGAGCGGCTAAGATGATTGTTTAGATTTGATTTTGGTTTATGTCGTTTAGCTCGATTAGGGAATCGGTTTGCTGATGTTGGTTCCTGTTCAAACTCTACTAGACTCAATTAGCTGAACTATCTTGAAACCCAAAAATTGCGATTACTTGAAGCCCGAGCCGATGGAGCTTCCTTGTGAATTTCCAGGTGCTATTTGGTACTGCGAAGAAGAATTAGATGCAGTCACCCGCGTCGTTCGCAATCGGTCTCCATTTCGCTATTACGGTCCTAACTGCTCTGGTGAAGTGGCCCAGTTGGAGCAAGAATTCGCTCGATTTCTCGCTAGCCAACCGGGACAGGCTTGGCCCGAGCAGAGTCCTCTGCATGTGACCGCTGTCAATTCGGGTACCGGCGCGCTGGAAATTGCGCTGGACGCGCTGGGAATAGGAGCAGGCGACGAAGTTCTGGTCCAGGGATTCATGTGGATCTCGAGCATCTCTGCGATCGTTCGCAATCGAGCCATCCCGGTGCTGGTGGATTCCGATGACACTTTGAATATGGACCCGGCCAGCATTCTGGATCGAGTTACCGACCGAACCAAAGTGATCATGCCGGTCCCCATGTTAGGCGGCTGCGCACGGATCGGTTCCATCATGCAGCAGGTGCGATCGATCAATCAACAGCGCATGGCAAAAGGGCTGTCTCCGATACGAGTCCTTGAAGACTGCGCGCAGTCGATGGGTGCTCATGCCAGCGGCGTGCCAGGGTCCGTTGAGCCTCTGGCTCCCAGCGGCATTCATCGCGTTGGAACTTTTGGCGACGTGGGTATCTTCAGCCTTCAAATCAATAAGAACATCACGGCTGGTGAGGGTGGGCTAATTGTGTCGCGAGATCCTCAGTTGGCTCGTCGCATCGATGCGCTGCACAATACAGGCTATGCAAGCGATTCACGACAGCCCATCAATTGGTACGGCGACGTGCCGGTGGGCTGGGGACACGGTCGGCGTTTAGGGGAAATGCAGGGAGCTGTGGCTCGAGTTCAGTTGCGGCGTCTTGATGACATCCTGAAGAATATGCGGACTAGTCATGATCGGTTGGAGTCGTTTATCGCAGGTTTGGGGCTGAGCACTCGACGAAGGGCAGATGCTTCTTGCCCAGGCGACACGGGCTATTATTGCCAGTTTCACTTGCCGTCCGATGGTCTGAGCCTGCAGCAAAAAATTGACCGTGGACGTGCTGTGGCCGCAGCGCTGAAGCCCTATCATCTTCGTCCCTGGTTCATGCACGATTTTGAAGTCCACGTCTATTACAACATACCTCCGCTTGTCGAAAAATGGCCGCTCAATCAAGGCGGTCCCTGGGATTGGGGCACGCCAGATCATGCGCACCTGTATGAGTACTCAAGGGGTACCTTGCCGCGTTTGGACGAATTGCTTGTGACTACCATCGGTATCAATGTCCCCAGTGCGCTGACACCTGAAATGGAAGCCTATTATCAGTCGGTGCTTGCCTACGTCCAATGTACGGTTATCGATGAGCCTACCTAACTGGAAGCTACCACGCGGGGTCTGTCGTGGAACCTGGGACTATCTGCAGTCCAAGTCGATAGCAAACGATTACGATCGCGACATTGCTGATAGCGCCATCATTCGATTGGACCAGCAGTTCCTACTCGATTACCTGCCCGCTATCGACGGTAGCGCTGCGCCTCCGCTTGTAGCTGATCTGGCTTGTGGCACAGGACGCATTTCGCGGCTGTTGTCACCTAAAGGGTATCGATTGCTGAATGTCGACCTGAGCCCCGCCATGCTGGAACAGCTCAAGCAGCAGTGCCAGCATCCGGAACAGAACGAATGTGTACTGGCCAATCTGGTCGAACTTGACTTCATTCCAAGCCAGTCGCTTTCCATGGCGACATGTCTGTTCAGTAGCATCGGCATGATTCGAGGACGTGAGAATCGATTGTTATTCTTGCGAGGTGTGCGTCGGGCACTCAAAGCCGGGGCTCCACTGATCTTGCATGTTCATAATCGCTACCACAGCTTATGGCACCCCTCGGGACCATCTTGGTTGGCAACAACTTGGCTAAAGAGTAGATGGAGTCGGCATTGGGAGTATGGCGATCGAGTTTACGTATATCTGGGGCTACCCAGCATGTTCCTTCACATCTATAGTCAACGAGAATTGAAGCAGGATTTGGCGGCAGCAGGGTTTAGTCACATCGAATTACACGCCATCAACGTTCCCGGAGATGCGATTTTGCCGAAAGGACTCTTCACTTCGTTGGTCGCCGGCGGATTTTTTGCAGTGGCTCGTTGGCATTAAGGGCCAATGCCGGAATCCACTCCTATCAAAATGACAAATCAAAAATCATCAATTACAAATAATAAATTTCTTGACAACTCTTGTATGCGTGCTTCGTTGCGTTCAGCTTAGGAACGTGTCTACACTAAAATGAACAGGGTTCGATAGTCGTTTGGCCGTCTCCTGTGCATCCAACGCCCAAAGCGGGCTAATTTCAACGGAAACCCCCTGCTCTATCGTTGATCCTGCTGCTTGTATCCACTGATGAAATTGATTCAGCATCGCTTGTTGGCAGGTTTTGGGTGTGTCCAGATTGGCCTGATTTGAGTTCTTCACCGGTGCAAATACACGCGCCGGATCACCTTCGACTACCATGGCGCGCTGGGCAATAGGTAGCAGGTCGAAAATGAATCGCTCGTATTTGATGGCGTTCGCTTGCTGAGGTTCGACAAGTCGGCCTGTCGAATCCAAGTAAGGAACTTTCTTGAGCGCTCGATGAAACGGCAATCCCAATTGAGAATCGACCACAGACTGCAAAAAATGGCGATCAAAAACGTGAATGGCAATGTTGCCTGCCCAAAGTTTCAGCGAACCATCTGGATTGCACTGCTTAGCTACATGGTCTGGCAAATCACTGTATTCGATAATCTGAACCTGGCCGTTTACGGCGACAACATTTCCGACCTTCTCTTGAGCGAAACGTTTCTTGACCACTTGAGTTGTCATTTGGCTGGCCGTTGCAATGTGATAACCGATCAGCTCGGGGTCACACAGCGGTGCCAACGGATTGTCTACTTGTGCGTAGTAGAGATATTCCACGCCGCGACCAGCAGCCTGCTTTAGGCAGCCCGATCGCTCCAGCGCGGATACTAGGCCACCATGACCGTCTGGGCTGAGAGCTAGTGAGTTCATTGTAGCCAGCAGAGCTTGGCCAGTTGCTGCGTCGACAGCAGGCATCGTCCCTTGGCAGAAGATGTTAAGTTGATCTTGAGCCAAGCCGCACCGGTGCTCGTTCTCAAAGTACTGCCGAGTCTCCTGGTCAGTTGCTGGGCTGGTCATCACTAACAAGGGAATCTCTACCTGAAAACGCCGCGAAATAGCACGCAGTCGATCACAGTGCATTTGGAATAGGCTGCGACCGCTCAACGGTCCGATGGGGAACATCCCTTTGGGTTGATCGAATCCTAGGCGTGTTCCTTGCCCCCCGGCTACCAAGATCACCGCTACTTTACCATCGCGGATCGCTTGCTGGCCCAACAGAGTTGCTGTTTGTCGCGAGACTTGAGGGCTAACATCATCCAACTTGATGGCCGGAGGCGGTTCCGCCTGGTCTGCTAACAGGTTCCAGTCCGTGTTCTGGTCACTGGCTTTGGCTAAAGCGGTCAGTTGTTGCCATTCGACTTGCTCAATCTGCCGACACAAATGATCCAAATCTGCAGCGGACAGTTGGTCGGCGAACTGAAGTAGGTGGGCTTGTCCGTACTTTTTCAGCTTTGAAATCAACGAAGTTTCCATCTCATCTGACCTACCAGAAAGTAAACCGTTCCCCGTTGGTTGACTGTATCGACTGCCGACACTGAAAATGACACACATGAGATCATCAAGTCGGCCCAATCCGTGGTATCGAATTCCGATTGTATCAACTTCCCAGAACTTCCCACCTATCAGCGTCCAGCCAATACTCTAATCGTTCCAAATTCCAGAAATCGGCTGGTCGTTCAAGTTGACTCAATAGGTTCTCGACCAACTGCGACAATTCCTCGGTAAACACGATCGCGGCACCTGCTGGCGGACAGCATGGAACCAGCAATTTGGCAATAGCTTGCAGCAATGGGTCCATCGAGTGATGCGACGAACAACTGACAGAAGGCAACTGCGCAGGTGCCACCTTAAGTGGAATGTCGCGTAGGTCTGATTTGTTGTAAACCACTAAGCAATTGCCGGTCGTATTCTGGGAAGCCAGAGACTGTGCGATGCTTGCATGCTGCGGCGTCCAACCCACTGTAGAGTCAACTACCAGAACCACCAAATCTGCCAGATCAAGCTGCGACTGTGCGCGCCGCACACCCTCTTGCTCGATCGGATCCTGTGTGCTGCGTATTCCCGCAGTGTCGACTAAACATACCGGCCAGCCGGCTACCAGTGTTTCGACTTCGATCCAATCCCGAGTTGTCCCAGCTTGTTGATGAACCAGCGCCTGCTGATGACCGGCCAGAGCGTTCAGCAGGCTACTTTTTCCGACGTTGGGTGGACCAGCAAGTGCTACGCGCCAAGGCTTGACCAAGTGTGTCCCCAGCCGTCGCCAGCCTAAGAGATGCTCTAGCAAATTTTTCGCTTCGGAAGCTTGCCCTTTCATCAAATATTGCCGAACGTTTTGCAGGGCGATGGACAGTGCGCCTGCACATTGATCCAGCAAGATGCCAGCGCAACGATCCGACTTAGCTTGGATCAAACATTGCTCGGCCAATTGGCTCAACCTGTCATGACTAGCTCCGGCAGCTTGCCGCACGATGCCTTGCCAGAGTTGTGGTTCTACAATTTGACAGCCTGCATGAACCAGAGCTTCCAAAATCGCTTGACTGACGGCCACTCCACCATGGCAATGGATTTCAACGGTCGTCGGACTTACTGCGCACACAACCACCTCTTCAGCCACCTGGTCTGATAGCAGCGGCCAGCGAGCCCAATGTATGCGACCGATTTGAGGCTCTTTAGTTCTCCTGACGCCACGAAGCAACGACCAAACAAGCGGAATTGCATGAGGGCCGTGAACTCCAATCGAAGCAATGGCCGATGGTAGTGGAGCAGTAAGACGAGAAACGATTGTCATTGAGTTACACTGGAATGTGGGTTCCAAGGAAACGATTAACGGCTGGATTGAAGCTTGGCTAGTCGGTCCTTGGCTTGCTGGACAATCGGGGCTACCTGAGTGTTCCCTGAATACAACTCGACGATGGACTCCCATGTCATCTTAGCTGAAGGGAATTGCGCCTTCTGGTAAGCTTGTTCCGCCTGTACCATCTTTTTATTTAGAAGAGCAGGCAAAGTGTCGACGCCACCCTCGCTTCGAATTCTTTCGATGGCTTCGTCGGCCAGAAAGACGACTGGTCGAGCATCCTCTTGATCGCCAAACAGACGTCGAATGGCTCGATACTTCTCTAAAGCCGGCACGGTGTCGCCGAATTGTTCGTAGCTTTTGGCATCCACCAGTTGAATCTGAGCCGGAGACCACTGATCCTTGCGGCCCAGGCGAATATCACGTTCCAACCGGCGCTGGGCTTCACGCGCGTTGACCCAAAGCAGTTTCTCGTCGGCCCATTCATGATATTTTCCATTAGGAAATCGTTCGATCAGTGGTTGTAGATAACTGTCCCTGGCTTCATTCCAATCCACCCATTGCTGACTGTTTAGTAGTTTTTCAGCACGCTGCTTTAAGTTTTCTTCACTCAGTGGAAGCAAAAACCAGGTGACGACGCTGGCAGCCAGAATCAGTCCTGACAGTAAGACCCAAGGGCTTTCCCAGAACGAACCTTCCCGCTGGGCACGTTCTGTCTTGTGTTTGATTCCCAAGACTTTTTCGGCTTCACTGCGGTCCAAATTCATATCCAAGGCGCTGAACCCGGCCGCAGCATGCTGTAAAACTCCAACGCCTTCGCTCTGTCGTCGCTCTGCTTCCCTAAGGGCCGATAGAAAGGCCAGCAGACTAAATGGACGCTGTACAGGTGACTTGGAAAGCAGTTGTTGGACGATCGCGTTTAACCATACAGGACAATCTAGCACTTCTGCGGCCACGCTTGGCACCTGACCAGATTCAATCATCTTTAGCAAGGATGTTGCGTCGGACGCTTGATAGGGAGGGTGGCCAGCCATCATCGTAAACATGATCGCTCCTAGCGAGTACATATCGGATTTTTCGGTAGGCGCTTGTCCGGCCAGAACTTCGGGGGCGCTCATCTGTAACTGCTCGACTGTCGGCGGGGAACTGAGCATCACTGAGACCTGATCTCGCCGCCAATCGGCAATTTTGGGTTGTACATCATCTGCGATCAACAACTTGCTGGGTTGCAGTCGCCCGTGGCTCCACTGAAACTCCTCTTGAGCATACCGCACAGCCTCACCAATCTTCTGAGCGTACTCCAAAGTTTGCTCCCACGGCAACCGTCCACGCCGCTCCAAAATCTTGTCCAGAGACTGCCCGTCAATCAGCTCGTAAGCCAAGAACGCTTTCCGCTGATCAAAGCCGCCGCCGTAACATCGAACGATTCCCGGATGCCGCAACAACTTCATCTCTTCCAGTTGATTCACAAACGCCTGTCGGCTTTCCGGGGTCATACCTAGCGGAGTGGGAAACACGCGCAGAGCGGCTAATTTTTTTTGCTCGACGTGTACACCGCGAAACATTTGGCCAGCCGCTTTCGGCGGAGCCAGTGGCGATTCTAGGGCAAAGGGACCAATTTTGGACTTGGCCATACGTGACTGACTTCAGCGTTTCAAAGAATGGAGTTCGGCGGCAACCAGCGACAACCCACAGTATAACACCAGTTACCCCGGCGCGTTATGCGGTCCACCTACTGCCCTGGCCGGAAACTATGCTTGACCGCCTGTAGAAAGCGAGCGGGGAGCAAAAAGCTCCCCGCCTATGAGTTTCGTACTAGCACGTCGGGCTGAAAGCCTGAGGACTATCGATACGCTTTTTTGCACCAGCTTAAAAAGGTTTAGGCGGCGTTCAGACTACGACTTTGCCCCGCCCACTGAATCCAGTTGACAACCTCGTCAAGATCGGGTGCTGGGCTTCCGCGCAAAACACGTTGACCTTCGGAAGACTGTGCGTAGGCCAAAACTTGCGATAGCAGTTTTTCCGGATTCATCGCCGTTAAGGATTCGGGCGTGGTCAGTCCACATGCCACTAACATCTGGGCATCGTGCCCCCGTAGATTAGGGATACGACAGACCAAACGCGATTGATCTTGCCAGGAACGCACGGTGGCCCCCGTCACCCGCTGGAGTCCAAGTCGAGATGCCAGCGAATCTGCGCCAGACTTCAAGAGCTGTTCGACCGAGTGTACTCCCTGGGCGTGCAGTCGCTCGGCCATGCGATTGCCGATCGATGGTGCATCAACTACCGGGCTGCTCAGTTCCAAGAAATAACGCAGTTTGGAACGCTCTTGCCTGTCGGAAGCCCGTCGCGCTGGCCGTTCAGATCGCTCAGGGTTGCGCTGATGTGATGCGCTGCGCTCTCGATCGAATCGCTCAGAGCGCGAGTCCGACGGATGGCGACCGCTGCTGGCGCGACTTCTGGGTCTTGTACTTTGTTGCCGGTACAGAGGTTGATCATCGTACTCAGGTGACCGTGCATATTCGGGCGATACAGTCGTCTCTGAAGAACGTTGGCTAAAAACGTGTGGACGGTCAATACGCACGTTGCGGCCCGTCGTTCGATTGCCATTGTGATTCGTTGCCCCACGCCTTGCCGCTGCGATCCAGTTGTTAATGCGAGACAATTCAAAGCTGGTCCCGCTATTGACAATCTTTCGACCAACGTCGGTTGTCAGAAATCTTTCGACTCGATCAACCAGTTTTGTGGGATGCATTTGAGACAACATTGTCGAGTTGCGAATGCCAGCACCCACTAAAATTCGAGCATCAAACGGACGTAAATTTCGAACAGAGCACAACAGTTCGGCAACTGCTTGCCAATTGCTGACATTCACTTCGCTGACTTGTGGCAACATGAGGTGCTCAGCTACCCAATCCGCTTGAGCGCTCAGCAAATCGCCGATGCAATGAACCCCCAAAGAGCGACATCGCTGTGTAATTGTTGGATTCAGTGTTGGATGGTCTTCAATAGGTGAATGTTCGCATAAGTAAAATCCGTTCGGATTGTGTGCAAGATTTAACGTCGGAACGTCCCACATATCCGCTTCGTGTGCATTAGCGAATCCAGAAAGCACCTGATTGATATCGATGGCTTCTCGGACGGGCAGTTGCTGCGATTGCAACGTGTGAACCCGACCGCGATGTTGCCTAACCAGATCGACTACCCGCTGGTCATCGGTCAATATCAGAATCTGTTGTCGCTGAGCGACGCGAGCCAGATACTCAACGGCTGCACGCTGCAGATCTGATTGTAGTCCGTCCAGCGACTGATCCAGCCAGACTGGGATGGTATCACCTCGCACGGCTAGAGCTTGTGCAATGGCCAGGCGCTGAGCCACGCGAACAATGGCGTCAGGAACAGGGTATTGTCCAACATGCGCGGAATGGTTTGCATCTTGTGGATAGGCCACCCCATTGCGGTATGGTAATACTTCGCGGCCATGCGGATGGTACGATTGATGTTGTAGCGTACCGCTGAGTCCAACGATGTGACGGTTGACCGCCTGCCGATAATCGCTAACACTAACTGGGTCGCTTGGAGTTATGGCAAGTTGGCGGCGCACTTCGTCAAGTTCAGCCTGCCAGCGATCGCGATTTTCCCAGTCTGACATAGCCAGTTGCAATACGTCTAATTCGCGCAGTAATTCGGATTCCAGCGTTTGCTGGGTCTGTTGTTCAGAAGTAGACTGAATCGGCAGTCGGCTTCGTTCCGCTTCGCGAAGCTGACGGCGGCACTCCTCTGCTCGCATCGAGGCCTCTTTACGCTGCGATTCCAAACGAGCCAATGTGTCCAGCAATTGCATGCGAGATTGTGGTCGTTCAAGGTTTCGAGGTTGGTTGTCAACTTCATCCTTCAGCAGCCAGTCGTAAAGGTGCTGATGATCGTTGCACTGGCACCACTGACCAAAGGCCAGCGATAGTTGATCACTGGTCAGATTATATCGGTCAGCGATTTTTTGCAGCAGAATTCCGCGTTCGGCAATCAGTAGCTGTACCGACTGCAGTAATTCAGTCTCACAGCGACGCAATTGTTGCACTTGATGCTTCAGAGCCTGTGCGGTAGTGTTGGATTCGTGTCGTGACAAATGATGGCAGATTTCTTGAAGATCTCGTTGCATCGATCGCAACATTTCAGGCAATCGACCTGGATCATAAACTGCAGTTGGCAACGCTTCGTAACGAATATGCGTCTGTCCCAGGCTGTCGCGATGCACTTGTGGACCGCTGGTCGAAACGTGAGCGGACGCGGTTTGGGGCAACGAAGGATTGCTGCCATACTGCTGCACCAATTGATCCAATTGCTTGCGAGCGTTGTGGATTTGAGCTTCCAATGATCGCATGGGCGCTCGCGGATCAGCATGCAGCGATCCGGAAATCTGTGAACCAACCTGAAGATCCAATTCCGCATCTGTTTCATCGCGATCCAAGCTTTCACGATGGGATTTGATATCCCGCAAGGTTTGTCGCCAACGATTCAGTCGATCTTCCAGTTGCTGTAACTGAGATCGATAACTTGATTCCACTTTTGAAATCTGTTGTTCGATTTCGCTCAGCTTCAATTGAGCTTTGATCTCTGCCAACTGGCGATCGTACTGTTCGATTTCTGCGACTGCTCCACGCAGATCGGCTTCAATTGCCGCATAACGACTAACCAGCCGGTCGCGATCCATCTCAAGCAGTTCGGCAGGTGAATTGGCAGATTGTTGCCGCAGTACGTTCAGTCGATACTCGATGTCACGCCGTCGTGATAACAATTCGTCTCGGCTGTCGGGCAGATGGCTTGTGCCGCTGAGTCTTGAGACCAGTTCAGATTCGCGGGACACCAACTGATCGCGAGTGCTAACGTGCAGCGACTGAGGTGCTGGCGATTCAAGCCCCAGTCGCACCGCAGCTTCGTCCAAATTAGCCTGAGTGTCTTGGGCTTGACTGGCACTGGCTAACAAGTCGATGGCTTGCCGCTGGCGTGTGGTCAAGGCGACGTCGGCCAAATGACCATTGCCTGAATGGAGCATCTGTTGAGCTAGAACGCGGCCATCTTGATCCTGAGTCAATCGAACCAGGCGCCCTTGATTTCGCAGATCGATTCTTCCTGGCAAAACATGCTGGCGACTAATGGGATGCAACTGGTTTTCGGCGAGAACTTGTCTTAGCCAATAAGTCAATCGTGTCTTGCCGCTGCCTGGATGACATGAAATTACGGTGAGTCCAGTAAATAGCGGACCGACAGTTTGACGTTGATTGGTCCCTGGTAGATCCACTTCCATGTGTTCGAGTTGCATGAAGGCTCCTCCTTGTGCCTGAGTAAAATTGTTCTTGGCTGAAGTCCGCCGAGATACATTTTGTCTGTCGCATCGGTTAGCCACGATGCGCCCACAACTCAATCATTGACACAGGGGCGCTTTGGGGTCAGTTGGTAAGACTAGCACATTGCGGCGTTTAGCCCCAATAGCAGTTGTCAAAAAAGTAGCTGAGATCACAACATGAGCCAATGCTAGCCTTAGGCGATACGCAGGCGGACTTTGTGCGGCTTTCTGAAGGCCGATTGCCCTGGCTATTGGCGGCTGGGTTCTCTATAAGCCAATGACCGAAAAACGCAGGTTTCTCTGCAATAAAACGTGGATTCGAATCTTTGAAGGTTCGGAGTATCAACAACCTTTTGCAAAAGGCGCATTGGTGGTTGGCAGACTAAGCCATCACTTACCTGGTTACATAGCGCTAGAAACTACCTTTGGGTGGTGGCGTACAACGTACGCGCTGGTGTCGTGGCTAGCTGCAATTTGGCTGAGCGGTGATCAGTGCCTCGCTCAAATCACGCTACCCCAAATAGATGCCAGTTACGAGATCCATGTACGGGCTGACGAAATCGCAAAGGAGCGACGTGGTAGCTACGATGTTTTGGCTTTTAGTGGAAGTTGCCGGTTGACCCAGGGGTCGCTAACCGCCCAAGCCAAGGAGATCATCTTGTGGATTGAGCGCAGTTTGCCCGAAGAGCCGAATCAGCCTGGAAAGATCATTTGCTACTGCACAGGCGACGTGCAATTGAACTGGAACGAACAGCAGTCCATGCGAGATCAAAACTGGACGGGAAGGCTGTACAGCCTTTACCCGGTTCGTTACGAAGCACAACGCGAGGTGCGCCGCTTTGACATTCCGGATCTGGATTGGAGCCGTGAGCCCTCTGGCATGGGTGCTATTCAATTAGCTCAATTCGCTCAGTCGTCCGGCGGTACGTCGGTGGTGCCGGCAAATGTTCCTCAGTTGCTCAACGCACCCGCATCGCCATCAAACGCTCAAGGAAACTCTATTGGCGTGCTGCCTGCGCCAACCAGTATTGTGCCCACGCCTGGCGCTACCACATGGGAAAATAGTCAACCTGGATCAACCACTGGTCGCAGCGATCTTCCCAGTGTGGGTTTGGTGATCCCCGAGGATGGTAGCTCACCCTATCCGGCCACTAACACTTTGCCTTCGCGCGATGATCTGGCACCCGCCTTTCCCTCCGCACCAACTCAAGTGGTTCGGCAAGTTCCAGCCCCCAATCCGCTGGGGGTCAAGAGCGTTCAGTTTTTCCAGCGCAACGCAAATTCTCGTATCGAGTTTCGACCCGATCCTAATACTGGGGAACATATTGCCGAGATCCGTGGTGGCTTTAAGCTAGTTGTCGCTGGCATACAGTTGACTCAGCCCGATGGCTCAGTCATGGACTTTGGAACGATCTCACTGGAAGCAGACAATGCCGTCGTGTGGCTACACAGCCAAGGCCCGATCGGAGATCTGTTTCAAAACATGACCAGCACTCCCGAACGGCCTATCGAGCTGTACTTGGATGGCAACATTGTCTTCAACCAAGGCAATCGAATGATCTACGCCGATCGTATGTACTACAACATATCAAGCGAATACGGCATGGTGCTTTCGGCTGAAATGTTGACGCCGGTTCCCCAGTACCAAGGCTTGTTGCGACTGAAGGCTGATGTCTTACAGCAGCAAGACGGTCGCAATTTCCGCGCCTTTGGAGCTGCAGTCACCAGCAGTCGTTTAGGCTTGCCACGATATTGGCTTCAGTCTCGTGAAGTCGCTTTTCGCGATGATCGACAAGATGGCAACCTGTCGGTGCTGTCGACCAGCGAGGCTCAGAGACCGACCGATATGCGCGTGAACTCACGTAGCAATTTTGTTTACCTTTCCGGACTGCCCGTGTTATTCTGGCCATCGTTCAGTTCCAATCTGTCCGAGCCCAGTTTCTACTTGACTGGTGCCAGGGTGAACAACGATAAGATTTTTGGTTCACAAGTCTATCTGGATTGGGATGTCTATCAGTTGCTTGGAATTTCTGGATTGCCAGGAACTCGAGCTAGACTTTCGACAAATTTTTTGTCCGAGCGAGGCTTTTCGCTTGGCGGGCGATTCGAGTACGATCGGCCCACATGGTTGTTCGGTGCGCCAGGAGTGGGCTTTACGGACGCTTGGTTCATTGATGACCGAGGCCAGGATTTTCTGGGTCGGGATCGCACCAGTTTGACTCCCGAAGAGACGTTGCGAGGTCGTATTTTTTCGCGACATCGAGTCTATTTCTCTCCTAATGTTGAATTGATTGGTGAGTCAGGATGGATTTCCGATCGAAATTTTTTGGAACAGTATTTTGAAAGCGAATGGGATCAAGAAACCGATCTGGATACCGCGTTGCGTTTGCGTCGCTACAACGGAAATCGAATGTTCGAAGTGTTCGGTCAAGGACGAGTCAACGACTTTTTCACAGAGACGGAATGGCTGCCGCGATTGAATCATTACTGGCTAGGGCAAGATCTTTTCGCCCAGCGAGTTACGTGGAATGCACATACCAACGTGGGTTACGCTCACCAGCGCATTGCAACGACTCCGCTGGATCCAGTGGACGCTGCCAAGTTTGCGCCTTTAGCTTGGGAAAGTGATAGTGAAGGCTTGCGAGCGATGACGCGTCAGGAACTAAGCTTGCCGCTTTCGCTAGGTGCCTTGAACTTAGTTCCCTACATCTCAGGAGAAGCAGGCTTTTGGAACGAGAATATTGCCCAGCAGGAAGTCACTCGACTATCGGGCCAGGGTGGCATTCGTACCGCCTTGCCGTTTTGGACCGTCAATCAAAACGTTGAGAATCGATTGTTGGATCTACGTGGATTAGCTCACAAAGTGACGTTAAAATCGGACCTGTTTTTTGCAGATACCAATCAAGATCTGAGCCAGTTTCCGCTTTCTGCCCCACTGGACGATAATGCGCAAGAGCATTTTCGTCGACGTTTTATCTTTGATACCTTTGGTGGAACGTTGCCTGACCGATTTGATGAACGCAGCTTCGCGGTACGTTCC
>DAIRSD010000009.1:0-24688 GCA_036804625.1 Aureliella sp.
CGACAAAAGCGACAGCCGTCGGGCCAGCCTAGCAATTATACTTCAGACAGATATCTAAGACCAAGAGAGTTCCAGAAACTTTATTCAGACTTTGACGGTCAAGAGGGATGCGCTGGTTACTGACAAAAAAATTCCAAATTCCTGTTGCTTTCAAACCTGTTCCGACTTCGAATTTTCCGAATCGGTCAAATTTCCGAGTACACTATTGGTGTGCGATATGGAACCACTTCCGTAGCCCGTTGTTCGGACGATACCCAAGTCTAACTTTATTGAGCAAGCATCTAGAAACATCGTGAGCCTGAACGTAACGAGTATATCCAGCGAAATGGTGCCTTTAGCCAAGACCGGCGGTCTTGGCGATGTATGTGGTTCGCTGCCACCGGCATTGGAATCGCTAGGTTGCCGCTGTAACGCTTTTCTACCCGCGTACCGAAGCGCACTTCAGTGTGGACTGCCGATAGAAAACACCAATCTGGCATTTACTGTTCCAATTGGACACCGAAATGTTGCATGCAGAATTCTAAAAACACAATTACCCAATAGTAATGTCGACGTCTATCTGATCGATCAACCCCAGTATTTTGATCGCAGCGGATTATATGCTGATTCGTACGGAGAATACGCTGACAACTGCGAGCGATTCTCGTTCTTCTGTCGCGCTACATGTGAAGCTATCGACCGATTGGAGTTGTGGCCTCACATCGTTCACTGCCACGACTGGCAATCCGGTCTAGTTCCTGTCTATATGTCCGCACGCTTGGGTAACTATGCCTGGATGGAAAAAGCCGCCAGCGTAATGACCATTCATAACTTAGCTTACCAAGGTCGCTTTTGGCATTTAGATATGCCGTTGACTGGATTGGATTGGAAGTATTTCAACTGGGAACAAATGGAATACCATGGTGACCTAAACCTAATGAAAAGCGGCTTGGTGTTTGCAGATAGCCTGACCACTGTCAGCCCGACATACGCTCAGGAGATTACGCAACCGGAGCATGGATGTGGTCTGGACGACTTGCTGACCAAGCGACGATCCGATCTAGTGGGTATCGTCAACGGTGTTGATTACAGCCACTGGAATCCTGAAAGTGATCCGCATTTGGTTCAAACTTACGGAGTGGACAATTGGCAGGAAGGCAAGCGTGCTGCAAAACTTGGTCTGCAACAAGAATTGGGTTTGCCCCAGGATGCTGAGGTGCCTTTAATTGGTATCGTTAGTCGATTGGTCGGACAAAAGGGATGGGATCTTATTATTCCGCTACTGAGGCAGTGGGTAGGCAATCGCCGGGTTCAGTGGGCGATTTTGGGCACCGGTGAACGACGTTTTGAAGAGGAGCTTCGAGCAATCTCTGAAAATAATCCGCAACAACTGGCCGTGCGTTTGGAGTTTTCTGAGGGTCTAGCCCACAGAATCGAAGCGGCCTGCGACATCTTTCTGATGCCCAGTCGATATGAACCATGTGGGTTAAACCAGCTTTATAGTCTAAGGTATGGCTCCGTACCCGTCGTCCATGCTACCGGCGGTCTAGCAGACACTGTTGTACATACTAGTGAAGAAACACTTCAGGCAGGTACGGCTACCGGTTTCCAGTTCCACGAGTACTCGCTACCCGCTCTGACTGGAGCGCTTTCAGAAGCTCTTGATTTTTTTCAGAACTATCGACAACAATGGACACAAATCGTTCAGACCGGCATGCGCAACGATTGGTCTTGGCAAACTAGCGCCCAGAGCTACAAGGATGTTTATCTGAAGACCATTTGCAACCACAAGCCGTTGGTCGAAACTTAGAATGATCATGTAACCTGAGTAACCACCCATGGCAGCCTCACGAGACGAACCTACGACCAGTGAGATGCGCCATGATTGGTTGACCGACCGCTGGGTGATAATGGCTCCTCAGCGAACAGCGCGACCAGTCGACTTTGTTCGGCAACCCACGCGTACGATTGGCAGGGAGCATTGCCCCTTTTGTTTTGGCCACGAAGTTCATACACCAGTTCAAGTAGCCAGCTATGTTCACGGTAACCCGCCAACGGGCCAGCCCAACTGGCATGTGCGAGTTGTCCCCAATAAATTCCCAGCGGTAAGCGGTACGCCGAACTGCCAAGCCGCAAATTCCGAATGCCAGGCCGTGGGGATAAGGGAACTGGTCCACGCAAATCAACAGTCGGCCTGGCTTGATTCACCAAGCCGCTTGAATGAACCGTCAGCCTCGGCAACCGAACTTGGCTCGCAGCCGACTACGAATCTCTTCAAGAGGCGAGAACTAAACGGCGGACACGAAGTGGTTATCGAAGGGCCGCACCACGCCCAGTCGTTATCCGAGTTGGATTTACCCACGATGCGACTGGTATTCGCTGCCTACCGCGATCGTTTGCGTTACTGGCTGACTGAAGGCGATGCCGAATATGCGGTCTTGTTCAAGAACGTAGGACAGGAAGCGGGTGCCTCGCTGGTTCACTCGCATTCTCAATTGATTGCAACGAACATTTTGCCAACCGATGTTGCGCGATCGTTACAGCGAATGGAGCAGTTCTGGAATCAAGAAGGTGAATGCCTGATCTGCAGAACGCTGGAAGACGAACTACAACAGCGGGTACGAATCGTTCAAGAAACCGCCGATCTAGTAGCCTTTTGCCCGTTCGCCAGTCGAATGCCTTCGCTGGTGACTATCACTTCCAAGCGGCATCAAAGCCAGTTCGAATCGTTGGAAGACAGGGCCTTAGAGCAGTTGTCCAGCCTTATGCACGAATTGATTCGGCGAATCGAATTCTGTTACCCCGATGCCGCCTATAATTTTGTAATTCATACCGCCCCGCGCGGCTATCAAGGCAGTTCGGCCATCCACTGGCGAATCGAACTGTTTCCACGAATTTCGACATTAGCGGGTTTTGAATGGGGCAGCGAGTGTTTTATCAATCCATTGCTGCCTGAGAGCGCTGCGAAACAACTGCGTTCAGCCGCCATTTGATAACTGAGCGTCCGACCGTATGTCGGAGAATAGTTCGGGCAGCGTTTCAACAAGAATTTCTAGAATGGCTTGACGATCTGTCGCAGCCAGTCGCTCGAAACCACTGACGGGTTCTGGAGCTGTTAAGACCTCATGCAGCTTGCGACACACTTGCTGAAACATTAGGGGCGGCAGTTGCTGAAAGGCGTCGCTGTAGATCAAGTAGCTGCACGGGTATTTGAAAATCCTGGTTTGTAGATCCAGATCGCGCAGACTTCTGCCCTTCGAGTCGCGTTGCTGGCCAGCGTTGGCTCGCGCTTGAAAATTGGTTGCATACGGAGTGTTTCCGCTGATCGGATGCGCTAGTGGATACTCGTCTGCAAACAACATGTAGCGCACTACATCCTCTGCTGCGCGCTGAATTCGACGCTGCGTCGATTCGCTGATCGTTTCCGCAGGACGCCCCAGAGCCTGATTGATGCCCGAATCGTGATACAACGCGCTACGAGTCTCCATACTGGCTCGAGCCAGTAAATTGTGCATCTGAGACTGATGCTCCAATAGCATTAACGCAACTAGGTCGCTGTGGGGTGTCATGTAGTTTTTTACATTAAAAAACGAGGACAGATCCTGATGATTTGCTCCGGCCTGGACGTCCACTTTTTCAGGATCATCACGATCGGTAGCGATCGTATTGCCTAAATGCCTCATGTCACCATGATTGCCAGTCACATACCAACCGCCGAATCGCTTATCAAACTCTGTGGTATGATCCGTGACGAAGGTTCGCGTGCCCGATCGCGGTCTGCCACTAAAATCGGCATACACGCTGCGAACCAGATAACCGGGAATTCCCTGAGTCCTATTGGTGGCGTGGCATGTCAGACATTGACCGCGATCAGCGACCACGGTGGGCTGACCTTCCGTCTGGTCGATCGAATAAAACACGGCACCCAGATTCGGATCGGTGGCTGCGATTTCCAGTAGATCTCCCTGTTGACAGAAGCCCACATAGACGTCGTCATTAAAATAGAGCGCTCGAGGAGTTCGTGGACCAATTTTTTGTAGCTGCAACGAAGTCTTCGAAAACACAAGTACTTGCGATTGTGGGTCGATGTCCAGGCGTTTGAGCAGACTGGGCAGCCAGCCTAACTTGGCATCGTATTCCAATTGGACCGTCTGTGCCTCAAGCTGCTGTTTCAGTTGCGCAACAGCATCTTTGGAATCGGTTGCGCCATAGTTGATCGGTGCCTTCTCAAAATCGAACTGAGCGTTAAGTGAAGGCGTAAAACGAAGAAGGCACAGACAAAAATACATTAAGATTTGTTTGGGCATCGTCCACCAAACTCCTTCCACAAATCGCCGCCATACTGCCGCTGGGGTTCGTCAATCGACTATCCATTTCATCGGTGCGATACAGCCTAGTCCAATAGAATTTGGATGTCAATGTCCGCATTTAACATTGGTAGGCTGACAATGCCCGTATTCGGTTCTGCGAGACATTTTGCCGCAACTAACATTCGCGCGGTGATACAAGAACACTCAGGGCATTTGTTAGAGAGGAACGCACCAGCGTTCCTGTCGGACGATCCATCTCGCATTCCTGGAACATGCGAATGCGACTCTGGATTCCAGCATCTGAACCTTCGTCAGAACGTTTAATTGGTGGTGGGAAGCACAGCACACTCGGGGCAGGTGGCATTGATGCGATTGATCAATTGCCGAAGTCGACCTAGGCTCTTACGATTGAACAGCATCTTCAGTCTCGGCAAACTAGCCAGTTCCGGTTCATTGCTTTCGGCTGGCAGCGCGGCAACCTGTTGAATGGTTCCATTGACCAGAATATCGGAGAAGTCACTATTCAGACTATCCAGATCCGATTCAGACAATGGCTGACTGATGCGTAGTACCAATTCATCGCCTACATATCGCAAGCTGTGGTAGACGCGATAAAAACCAAGTGTCTCTTGAATCGCGTGCTGAACATTGTCGGTGATAAAAAACAGGGACGTATCTTCTGGGCTAATCATGCCATCAGCCAGCAGTGTTTTGGTGACGAACTGGCCAAAATGTTGCCAAAAGTCGCCGCCGGGAGCATCCAACAAGACCACGGGCAGCATCGTCTGTTTCCCGGTTTGCAGAAGCGTTAGGACTTCAGCGGTTTCATCCAGCGTTCCGAATCCACCAGGCAGAGATGTCACGGCGCTACACTCTTTGACGAACATCAGCTTTCGCGTGAAAAAATACTTCATGGTCACCAACTTATGGTCACCTTCGATAATCTCATTGGAACTCTGTTCAAAGGGCAGGTGGATATTCAGGCCCATGGATAGATCGATTCCCGCACCCTTGTGACCGGCCTCCATAATTCCGTGGCCGGCACCGGTAATAATCATCCATCCGTGTTTCGCAATTGCGTTGGAGTACTCAACGGCCTGTTGATAAGTAGGATGTCCTTCGGGAGTTCTAGCCGATCCAAACACGGTCACCTTGCGCTGCCGTCGGTAGGGCTGAAAGACTTGGAACGCATGCCCCAATTCACTGAGAGTACGATTGAGGATTTTCAAGTCGCCGCGGCTGGTTCCCTCAGTCTCCAAGCGATCGATGGTCTGATGAAGCTGAGCATACAAATGACTACGTCGCTGATTGGCCTGTGTCCCGTCACTGGCTTCGTCTGCCGGATGAGGTCGCCGCTTGGCATCCTCGCCGACGGCTTCGGGAAACTGCTTCAAGTACTCTATCTCATCAGCTGCGTCAGACATGGCACATTGATCATCGTAAGTGGTGTGGGTTTGCCAAAACCATCCCTCAGTAGCTTTGGCCTTTGCATTCCCCCGTAGGAGTTGTCAAAGTGTACCATAATTCAGCTAGCTTCCTAGCAATATCTCGCGACTATCAGGGCCGAGCGGGTGTAGCGGCGCTTGTTTGCTACGAACAAACGGCGGTTTGTTCTCGCGGGAAATCTCTTTCGACAACTTGGTAGAATTGTTCTGGCGTTTCGACGTGGGCTACGTTGCATCGAAAATTGCGTGCCCCCGCTTTGCCTTGCGCATAACAGCAGGCATATTTTCGCATGAGCTGCGTTCCTTTAGCGGGACCAAATCGATCCACGACCAGATGAAAATGTCGCAGCATGCACTGCCGCTGTTGATCCAAGGTCGGGTCGGGCGGGATCGGCTGGCCTCGCAGCGCGGCTGCGGCCTGAGCAAATAACCAAGGTCGGCCTAAAGCAGCCCGGGCGATCATCACTCCATCCACTTGGTAGTGACGAAAGGCATGAACGACTTTAGCCGCGCTGTCCAAATCGCCGTTACCAATCAGCGGTATACGCTTTAAGTGTTGCTTCAAGGCTGCGATCTGATTCCAATCGGCACTGCCCTTAAAATACTCCTCGGCGGTTCGCCCATGTACCGTCAGCGCAGCGGCACCAGCTTCTTCGACCAATTGCGCGATTTCACTTGGGTTAGCGCAGCGCTTGGTGCATCCCAGCCGGATCTTGGCCGTTACCGGCGTGGGCGCACAGGCCTTTACCAAGCGACTGATGATGGCGTGCATCGTCTCTGGATGTCGCAGCAGGTAGGATCCTGAGTGAGCCCGCTGGGTGACCTGCTTCACGGGACAGCCAAAGTTGATGTCTACAACGCTCACTCGGTATTCTTCAACCAATCGCCTACCCACTCTTGCCATAACTTCTGGATCGTTGTCCCAGATTTGAACAGCCAGTGGTCTCGCTTCATCGCGCACGCCCCACAACCGGTCGGGGTGCTCCTGAGCGTGGTCGTCCATCCAGGCAAAGCCACGTGCATTGACCATCTCGGTCGCCTGCAGGCCAGCGCCGCCGTAGTCGCGGACAACCTGGCGAAATGCAAAATTGGTGAAACCCGCCATAGGAGCCTGCAGGATTGGCGGATCGACCACCAACGGGCCAATTTTCAAAGGCCTGACCAACGGCAGCACCATAGAATCTGCACTCGAGTTGATCTGGTTCGCTTCAGGCAGCATGGCGCTGGTTTGAACAGTTAAAGTGGTGCGATTGACCATCGGTTACTGAATAGGCAATTGATGGCCCATCTTGGATCGCTTGGTTTCCAAGTAGGCTAGATTATGTGGGTTTGGTTGGCACACGATGGGCACTTGGTCGACAACTTTCAAGTCAAAACCCCGCAGATTAAACGCCTCGGTCTTCTTGGGATTGTTGGTTAACAAACGTATTTCGGTCAGGCCCAAATCTTTAAGAATTTGGATACCAACACCATAGTCTCGCATGTCGGCCTTGAACCCCAGAGCATGATTGGCCTCAACCGTGTCCATACCTTGTTCTTGCAGAGCGTAAGCCTGGATCTTTTGAGCCAGTCCGATACCACGGCCCTCCTGAGGTAAGTAGACCAACACGCCTCGACCTTCCGCAGCGATCATCTGCAACGCCTGTTTGAACTGATCACCGCAATCACAGCGCAGAGACTGAATCAAGTCGCCGGTAAAACAACTGCTGTGCATTCGTACTAGCGGTGCTTCAGCCCCAGATCCCGTCAAGTCGCCCATGAAGATGGCAACCGGCTCCTGAGTTTCATACTGCACGTTGTAGACGGCGATTTCAAAATCTCCCATCCGAGTGGGTAGTCGCGCTTGAGCGCATCGAGTGACCAGTTTTTCGCTGACACGGCGATGAGCAATCAACTGCTCGATAGTAATGATTTCCAAATTGTGGCGATCGGCCATCTCCAAAAGGGCGTCTCTAGTGGCTCGGTCGCCTGAAGCGTCTAATATCTCCGTCAGAACCCCAGCCGGTGCCAGCCCCGCCATGCGAGGCAAGTCGACCGCCGCTTCCGTATGTCCGGCTCGTCGCAGCACGCCACCCTCGCGGGCCAGCAGTGGATAGACGTGACCTGGCCGTACAAAATCGGCAGCCGTCGAATTAGAACTTGCCATCAGTCGAATCGTCTCAGCCCGTTCGGCAGCCGTAATACCTGTCTTGCAGCCCGCATGATCAATGGGTGTCATGAAGGCCGTATGCAATGGTGCCGTATTGCTTTCCACCACAGGTCGCAGTTGCAGCCGTTCGCAAGCCGTGGGTAAAATGGGACAACACAATTGCCCACGACCGCTTAGCATAAAATTAATGGTCTCGGTAGTCACCAATTCCGCAGCGCAGATAAAGTCTCCTTCGTTTTCTCGATCTTCGGCGTCTAGCACGATGATCACTTCGCCGCGACGAATTGCGTCTACCGCAGCCTGAATGGAACTGAACTGCTTAGCCATGTCCTGATTGCCTATTAGGTGTCTGATTTGCCGGTTGTCCAACCACTTCCAGTTTCAGGGCCGAACCCCAGTCATTATAAGCGACTGTCCAACATTTGGATAAACGCTGGACGATTTGAGTCGATTATTTTGACACCAAATGAAGCAATAATCACTCCCAAATAAGTGTTATCAGCGATAAAATCTGCCTTCCGCTGAACCGCTTACTCTATTTTGCGCGAGCCTCAATGAACGAAGAACACTTGCAGCGTATTCAAATGGCCTATGGAGTCGAAAATTGGTCGGCAGGCTACTTCGACATCAATTCACGTGGAAATCTGCTTGTTCGACCCGCTGGCGGCGATCATCGCTACGCTGATTTGAAAGAGATTGTCGACTACCTGCTGGCTCGACATCGCGTGCAGGTTCCCCTGCTGCTGCGTTTTCCACAGATTCTAACCAGTCAATTGCGAGCATTGACCAGCGCTTATCAAAACGCAATTCAGGAATACGGCTACACCAAACAGCATTTCCCACTGTTTCCGATGAAGGTGAATCCACGGCGCGAGGTGGTAGAGGAGTTTCTTCGCGATGCCGGACGCTGCCATGTAGGGCTTGAATGTGGTAGTAAAGCAGAATTGTACGCAGCCATTGCGCAGGAGCAGCCCAGTAATTCGCTGCTGCTTTGCAATGGTTTTAAGGATGAGACCTTTCTGCGAACGGCCATGTTAGGCGTTCAGGCTGGCAAGCGTGTTGTAGTGGTGGTTGAAAAGCTCAATGAGATGCGAATGCTGATCAAGCTATCACAGGAGATGGGCTTGGCACCCGAAGTTGGGCTCCGCGCCAAACTTTATTCGCGAGGCTCGGGCAAGTGGGCTTCGTCGGGTGGTGATTCGGCTAAGTTTGGACTGACCACTTCCGAGATACTTGAATGCTTGCGGATGCTGCGTGATGCCAAACTAGAGCACAAGTTAAAACTACTACATTTTCATATTGGCTCGCAGATCACAGATATCAAACGGGTCAAAAACGCCATGAAAGAAGCGGCGCGTGTTTACAGCAAGCTACGCCAGATCGATTGTGCCATCGAATTTGTCGACATCGGCGGCGGCTTGGGCGTGGACTATGACGGGTCACAGACTCGATTCGATTCCAGCGTCAATTACACGGTTCAAGAATTTGCAAACGACGTAGTCTATGCGTTCAAGTGGATATGCGAAGAAGAGAATGTTCCTCAGCCACATCTAGTGACCGAGAGTGGTCGCTTCATGACCGCCTATCACGCCATCTTTGTGACCTGTATCCGGGATGAAATCGAAACCTTTGCCGATGATCAACCCGAGGTCAATATCGATGCAGATGACCCTTTGGTGATCACCGAACTAAAGGATTTGTGCGACTCACTGACCAGCAAAAACTACGTCGAGTACTATCACGACGCATTGCAGTTGAAAGACGAATTGCAGATACAGTTCAATTTGGGACTAGTAAGCTTGGAAGATCGCGCTAAGGGTGATGTACTGTTTTGGGAGATCTGCCATCGGGCTCTTCGTGAGGCGGAAGAGGATAGTTTTTCCGATGAAGAATTTGAGCAGCTTAAAAGCAGTCTGGCACAAAAATACCTGTGCAATTTCTCATTATTTCGATCAGCGCCGGATAGTTGGGCGATTCGCCAGTTGTTTCCGATCGTTCCCATTCATCGATTGAACGAAAGGCTGACGGACTACGCCACTTTGGTAGACGTAACTTGCGACAGCGATGGAAAGATCGATCGCTTCGTAGATTTGAAAGATGTTAAACACACTCTTGAACTGCACGACTGGGACCCGAATCAACCCTACTACCTTGGCATATTTCTAGTGGGCGCTTATCAAGAGGTGATGGGCAGCAATCACAATCTGTTTGGCAATCCCAACGAGGCACACATCGCCATTGACAGCGACGGACGATTTCACGTCACACGAATTGTACAGGGTAGCAACATCGAAGACATGATGCGATTTGCCCAATACGACTGCACCCAATTGACCGAATCCTATCGGCGACAGTTGGCTGCTCAGGTTCAAGCCGGCAAAATGTCCGAATCAACTGCAAGTGAACTGATTGAGCAGTATCGCTCCATGGCAACCAAAAGCACCTACCTGGATTGACAATAGATCAAGCAGAACTGTCTTAGGCTATTACGAAGCCTTTTGTTTCTCTTCAGCCTGATTTAGTTTGTTGTACAGCGTTTTCAGGCTGATATCCAGTTCATCGGCAGCAGCTTGCTTGTTGCCGTTGTGACGTGAGACCGATTCCAAAATGGCGGTCAGCTCCAGTTCTTTAAGCGACATGGGGCCCATCGATCGCAACTCTTTTCGCAGACGTCGATCGGTAAAATGTTTTGGCAAATGTTCGACGGATAACGGAGGAGTTTCACAGAGAATTGATGCGTGTTCGATCACGTTGGCTAGCTCCCGGACGTTGCCTGGCCAAACGTGACTGGTCAGTAGATCCATGGCTTCTGAGGTGAACAGGTGCTGGTCATCGAAGGCATCCTGCCGAAATCGCCTGAACAGGTGGATCGCAAGCGCTGGAATGTCGCTCACGCGTTCGCGCAGCGCTGGCTAGTGTATTTCGAAGGTATTGCTGCGAAACATCTAGTCTTCGCGGAACTGGCCTTTTTCGACCATCTGTTCCAAGTCGCGGTGTGTCGCACATACAACGCGAACGTCGACCTTGAAGGGTTGATTGTCGCCCACTCGACGCACTTCGCCGCTTTCCAGAACGCGCAGCAGTTTAGCCTGCATGGCCAGCGGCAACTCTCCGATTTCGTCCAGAAAAATAGTTCCTCTAGAGGCCATTTCAAAGAGACCGTCGCGTTGTGAATCGGCACCGGTGAAAGCGCCTTTCTTGTGACCAAACAGCTCACTTTCGATCAGGTTCTCAGGCAACGCACCGCAGTTGATCGCCACAAACGGCTTGTCAGCTCGCAGACTTTGATCATGAACCGCTCGTGCGATCAATTCTTTACCGCATCCGGTCTCGCCACGTATCAGGACAGTCGACTGAGTGGGAGCCACTTTCGCAATCAGCCGACGCACTGCACCCATGGATGGATGATTTCCCACCAACTCTTTGGAGGCTCCTGCCATTTCAATTCGCCGTTTGGCTGCGTAAAACTGTCTGACCAAGTCCCGTCGATCCAAAATTGACTGAAGTAACTGGCGCATATCGCTCCAACTGCAAGGCTTGGTCAAATAGTCGCAGGCACCAAAGCGCATAGCAGACACAGCGGTCTCTAACGACTTTTTTCCTGTCAGCACGACCGCTTCAGTTTGTGGCGAGTGCTCCTTGACCTGTCGAATCACCTCTATGCCGCTCATTCCAGGCATGTCCAAGTCGACGATTAGACAGTCGAAGTTCTTGGCAAGCGCCTGCTGGATGGCGGTGGGGCCGTCGGGACAGACTGTCACCGAGTGCCCCATCCGAGGCAATTCCAAGCTCATCAGTTCCTGCAACGACTCTTCGTCATCGGCAAAGAGTACACTTAATCCGTTAAGCGGCTTGGCGTTTTTCATAATTCATTTCTTGGGAGTAACGGTTCAACGGCATGGTCAGTGTAAAACGGGAACCTTGCCCTGGTCCTGGGCTCTCCGGTACCAGTGTTCCACTGTGATCCTGCACGATTCGATAGGTGATCGATAGACCCAGACCCGTCCCGCGACCATCGCGACGACGAGTGAAAAAGGGTTCGAACAGATGCTGCTTGACTTCTTCGGTCATGCCACATCCTTGGTCCTCGATGATAAGCTGAAAATAAGTTCTGTCGCAAGACAGACGTAAATGGACCTCTTGATCGGCTTCGCATGCATCTAACGAGTTGGTTAACAAGTTTAGGACAACCTGCTTGAACTCCGTTGGGCTGACCCAGGCTTCCAGCTCCTGATCACCTTCGAAGCGAATCGAATGACTTCGGTACTGGCCCAAATGCCGAACCAATTCCACCACATCGTTGACGCTATCATAGATATTGACCTGCTGCTTGCGCTGAGTTTCCCCCAAGCGTGAGAAATCAAGCAGGCGTTCGGTAATACCCTTGCAGCGGAAAGCCTCTTCTTGAATCTTCTTCAGATAGCGGCTCAGGATCTTCAATTCGTCAGGATCGATTTCCTGTGAGCGATCTTCTTGATGCAATAGTTCGTGCAAACGGCTTTCCAGCGATTCGGCGCTCCAGGCGATGGATGCTAAAGGGTTATTGATCTCGTGAGCCACGCCGGCGGCCAAAAAGCAAACGCTAGCAAGCTGTTCACTGCGAACCACTTCTTGAGTTCGCTCTCGAACCTTTTCGTCCAGATTGTTCTTAATTTCTACAAATAGACTGGTCATCGTATTCTGAGCATCTGCCAATTCGGCTAGTTCGTCATGAGATCGCAAGATGATTCGATGGTCAAAGTCACCTGCGGCGATACGGCGAGAGCCACTGAGCAAAATCTTAAAAGGCTGCACGACCTGACGGCGCATGAACCAGTAAGAAAACACAATAATCAGCAGCAGTGCCACACCTGACGAAATGATGATCACGGACCAAGTCTTGTAGGTGGCTCGCACTTCAGCCCGCAGCTTACGCATTCGATCGGTTAGCAGTTGAAACAGGCTGTGTGCATCCAGCGCCACGTCATCCAGTTGCTGCGCGATTTTATTCAGCTTGGCGTTGCGTCCGCCCTTGTATTCGTATTCCATCTGTTGGATTCGATTCAGGCTGCTTAGCATTTCGTCGACCAATTGCAATTCTGTGGCGCTACTGGCCAGCAGAGGATCAGCTTGAATGTGGCTAGCAACTCGCTTACGGTGCATCTTTAACTTGAATTCAACGACGTTCAGTTGATTCAAAAAATTGACTCGAGCGGCCGGTTGGGTCCAGGCCAAAGTTCCTTCCATCCGCATGGGTAACAGCTCAAGAGATTGCGAATCGGCCGATACTTCATCGGTAACAACATTCAGAGGACCGCTGTGAACGTAGCTTCGCAGTTCGCTAACATCTTGCCCTAGGCTCCACAATTCCTGAACCTCGTAAGACAGGGCTCCAATGTCGACGGTCAAGTCTCGATAGGCATAGACGCCTTGCAAACTGACATAGGTCAGCAGCACCAGGATCGAGCTAAGCAGGATCATGTTCAGCAAGATCTTTTTTCGGATTGGCATGGAGGAAATCACAGCCCTCTCCCAACGACTATGAGGTTCGGTAGATGCGTCGCATCCACCAGGCCCCTACAATAAACAATGCTAAGTTTCCCAACCAAATCGCGGCTGGATGCCAAGTGCCAGCGCGAGCATGATCCAGTCCTATAGTGAAAACCGGATAGTAGACCAATAGTGTCGGCAGAAAGCAGGTTCCGAAGCTTGTCCAGTGATCCGCCGAACGCATCCAAATCGACAAAGGAATCCCAAGCCACACAAAAAACAGACAACTAAAACCACCTGCCCAGCGACGCCAAGGTTCCATGCGAAGACGATTCAGTCGGTGTCGTCCTGAATTGGCCTTGGCGCTAAGTTCTTGTTGATGGGAATCGGACAGCCATTCAAATTTACCGACGGCCAGTGCCATTCCAGCTCTGGCTGCCAGCAGGTCCTCCGTTTCTTCAATGGCCTGATACTGCCGTTGGCGCTCCACAGACATCAGTCGCATTGGAAAATCGGATGGCTCCTTGCCTGTCGATTTCTTAGTCGCATCGCTTAGCGGTATGGCAAAAGAAAACAATCCAGGCTTGTCCATGCGAGGCCCTTGATTGCCCATGGCCACCACAGAATCAAGCAGTTCAATGACCAGTTCCTCACTTTCCAAATCGACTCGCATACGAGCCGATTTGGCCTCAATCGTGGTGGGTTGACCACCTTTTTGGGATCGATGTGAAATGGTGGGCAGAATCAATTCGCGTCCGTCGGGGCCAATTCCGTGGACGTGGATTGAAAAACCGTTGTCCGAAGTATAGGCCCCTTGGCTTTCCAAATATCCATACGCCACCTGTTCTATGGAATGCGTGACAACTCGCTTGATACCCGGCTTGCCCCACGAGTAAGCAATATCGCTCAACCAGACGGCAAACAGGCTGATGACCAAACCGAAGATCAACGTGGGAGTGATGAACTTGATAGGTGCAACGCCAGCAGCCATAACCGCCAATAATTCGCTATCTGCGCTGATGCGACCATAGACGCTGCAAACGGCAAAAAGAAGTGTCGCCGGTAAAGCAAACTGGAGCGAAACGGGCAACACGTAAGGGATTAGCTGTACAACGGCCATCGTTCCCAGCCCCTGCTGCAACAATTGCTGCATCACCCCAAACAATACAATCACAGCTGTGAATGCGATCAGCGCAACCACAAACAACTTGCAGATTTCGGAGAGGATATAGCGATTAAAGACTTGCATGGCGGGCCGAGTTTAGCAAGTCAACAGCGCGGAGACCATGTCGATCAGAAAAGGTTGCCTTGAATGGTCGCCGACATCCAGGCAGATAATCGTAAAGATTCCTAGGAGGCTAGACTATCCTGCGCTTTGAGAATCGCTAGCATTACCACGTTGATTGCGAATCTGACGCAATAATTCGATCACGACGCGAGCTTGTTTGCGCATGGCATCCGCGTAGTTTTTGGCGTCAGCCAAGCGACAAGCTTCTGAAAACTCTTTTTCAAGTTCGGTCCAGGCGATCGTCCAGTCGTGCTCTTCGGCAGCCTCTCGAAGCTGCTTCATGGTGGCTGTTAAATGCTCAAACAGCGGCTCGGCGGCCTTCGCTTGAAATTGCCGATAGGGGCCTTCTCCATAGCGTGTGGCTTCCGACTGCTGGGCCGGTGGTGTCCAGTAGACTTGTACAATTCCTGTTACCAGTGCTACTGCGCCAAGTAGTGACGTGACTACGGCTAATGGCCACTGCCCCAGAAGTCCAAGAGCCACGGCGGCCAAAAGACATACTCCAGCCACTATTCCCAGCGCTCTCGAGAAACTCTTGGGTTGATTGGCCGGCTCTGGCATAACCGAGTTGGGTAGTTGCGAAACAATTTCGCTACCCGTAGCTTCGATGACTAAAGCCGTGATATTGTCTGGTCCTCCGCGCAGATTGGACAGATCAATAAACAGTTGTGCTGCCTCTTGCGGCGGAAGTAACTTCAAAATGGTAGCGATTTCTTCGTCGGTAATTTGACCGCTGAGACCATCGGAGCACAGCAGAAAACGGTCTCCCATGCGTACTGGAAACGGACCTTCCAAATCGACTTGCACCGCCGCATTGGGGCCAAGTGACCGCGTGATGACATTCTTAGGAATAACTCCGCTACGCGCCGCTTCTTCGGACACGCGGCCAGCCGCTTGCATCTCCCAGACCAGCGAGTGATCAAAGGTTAGCTGGTAAAGGCGATCGCCGCTGAGCATATAAACACGGCTGTCGCCCACGTGAGCCAGCACGGCTCCTTCGGGCAGAAGAGCAAGCGTGCTGCAAGTGGTTCCCATACTGCGAAATTCGATCGTAGCATGTCCGCGTCGATAGATCTCCGCGTTTGTCTCCGTGACCGCTCGATGCAGCGCTTCTGCTGGGGGCATGTCGCGGTATTTGGAATAGTTCAGTGGGACTAGATCCACCGCCAACTTGCTGGCTAGTTCTCCTGCAGCATGCGCACCCATACCATCGGCAACGACAAATAGATGACCTTGGCGTTCCCATACCGCCGCCGACTCGGCCAAAACAACCTTCATTGAGTCTTGATTGATGGCGCGGCGCATGCCGATATCCGTTAGCGACGCCACTTGGACAGTACTCTTCCATCGACTCTGCTGGTCAGGGTTGCTGGGATTGGCGGACAATTTTTCGACTTCAGTGGTAGAGGGGTATAGCGGGCCGCGCGTGGGGTCCCCGTAATCGTTTTTTTCGTGTATCGATTTTTTGCTGAACGCGAAGCCTGGTTGAAATGATGCAACCGGCCACGTTCGGAAGAACATCAGATTTTACCCTTTCTTCAACCATCTGGAGTCAAGGGAATAACCAAAATGCCAGCAAAAGAGGACAAAACTGGGAAAATTTCGAAGAGACTAACGATCAAGTGCTTCTTTCGGGCCAATTTCCTGGCTTTATGCCACCCTAGTCGCAAAAAGACTTGATCGCATTTTACGACATGTTTGCAGACTTTTTGGTATGGCAGTGGAAAACGTCCGCTACCTATACTTCCCAGCAACCAACACACTAAACACGGCCCACCTGCGCTCACACGCGGTTACCCGTGGGCTCTGCGGCGAAGGTCGCCAGAAATAGGTGTTTATTCCTTGGCCGGTTGATTTTACCACGGGACGAAATCCGTATGAGTCGCTACGCTTGCCTTTTGACCCTGTTATCTATTTCGATCAGTTTGGCATGTTCGGGCTGCGTTCGGCGCCGCTTGACGGTTCGCACTCAACCGCCGGGGGCCTCAGTTTACGTGGACAAGCAGTATATTGGAACTTCACCAACCGCCACCTCGACCGTCTATTATGGAACTCGTGAGATCGAAGTGGTGCGCGACGGCTATCGTACGGAAAAAGTATTGCGAACGTTTAATCCACCCTGGTACCAGTTGCCACCGCTGGATTTTGTGTCTGAAACTCTGTGGCCGCGAAAGATCCGTGACGAACGCGTCATTGATGTCACCATGGTTCCTCAACAAGTGATGACTTCTGAACAATTGCAAAGCCGCGCCAGCAGCTTGCGACTACACGCCGCGCAGGGCGTCGCCACACCTTTCCCCCCTACGGCTGGGGTTAGCAGTCTTCCTGGAGTTGCAGCACCCGCCGTGGTCCCCATCGACCCGACTTTTCAAGCTCAACCAGGCCCTATCGTTACCAGCCCAACTCCGGTCTATCCTCCGCTACAATCGGGAGGGTTCCTGCAAGAATTCTTCCAGCCAGGAGGTACGCCTCCCACTCGAATTCCTGAAGCTGGAATTCTGCCAGGAGGCGGATATCGTCCAGAAACCTAGTTGCGCTGACGCGCAGCCAAACGCTTCTTGACCGCTTCGGGAACATTTCGCCATCGACGATGCAGCCACCAATACTGCATTGGCGACATTCGAATCGCTTCTTCCAGTTTGTGATTGTACCAGCGGGTCAAATCTTCTACGGACTGAAGGTAAACTGGTTTAGGGCAGCCACTGGGCGCGGCGGGATCGGCAACTCCTGTCATACCGATTTCGAACTGTAGCGGACGGCTCAGACGTCGAGCATAAATGACAATCATAGGTGATTGAGCCGACAACACGAACAGAGCGAGCGACTTGTGGCACGAGGTGACATGTCCAAAAAATTCTACCCAACAACCTTTGTTGCCAGCAAACTGATCTGCCAGGATCGACAAATTTCCTTTGGCGTCCAACAACTGCTGGACTGCCGCTGAGCTACCATCCATTGGTAAAATTTCTTGGCCCCAGCGCTGCCGGAAATCTAGTAGGAATTCGTTTGCGTACGGATTATCAAGCGGTCGCGCGATGGGCGAGGTGCGAATGCCCATCAAACCAGTCAAATAGCCAGCCACTTCAAAATTGCCGTAGTGGCCGGTAACTAGAACTTTGGCTCGCGAATCCACTATCAACCGCATCATCTGATCTTTGTCACGCATGTAAACATAGTCACGCCAATTCGTTCGATGGATTTTGCGAGGTGCGTGAGCTATCTCGCAGATCATCAGCAAGAGATGGTGCCACATTTGGCGTCGCAGATAGCCGCGTTGAGGCCTAGTGAGTGGACCGTAGACCAACTGCAAATTGCTGTCGATGACATCGCGTCGCAGTGTGGTCCAGTCGCCCAGCACCACCGCTAGTAAACGACTAATCCGGTCACATCGCTCCAAAGAAACACAATGAATGGCACAAACCACAAGGCGCAAAACAATATAGCCCAGCCAGTCTACGACGCGTCCATGACGGCTGAATGATTTGGCTCCATTCATGCAACTGTCTATTCTATTTTCTATGCACAGCGCTTGCGCGAATTGGATGCATTTTCTGAATCCAACTTTGGCAGTTTGACAGGAGAAATAGTAGTTCGAGCGGTTGAATCGTTGCTAGCGCTGAAATCGCTTGTCGTGGCGGTCTGCAGCAAGCGTGCATGCACCGCTGTCGCCTGTGCCATAGTCGCTCTGGCATTGTAGTGATTTCTAGCCAAACGCACGTTCTTCATGACCCAATAAGACAGCAGGTTCAGCTTCATGCGATCGATCAACCGATGACGAATATAGCTTTGACTGCGATCTACGCCAATCAGGGCTGGGGTCAACGCCAATCCTTGGCCACTGACCGCACACCAGTCTCGCAAGTATTGATCCACGGGAGCATAGATCTTGTGGGTTTGTTCTAAGAATCTCTTGGCACCGGAACGGCTCCAAAGTAGCCCAAACGTGCCTAACGGAAAATAGTAGGCAGCCCCCAATTCAAATTCTTGCTGCTGGACATTCAGCCGTGTCAAGCCTTGCGATAGCTTTCGAGGTGCATTTCCAAGATTCACCACGTCCCATTGTCCGCCGCGCGATAGATGCAGCCAGTTGATCAGTCGCATCAGCACTCGACGCAAATTGGCTGGCAAAAACACGTCATCTTCAAGTACCAGTGCATATTCATACTCCGAATTGAGAAACTCTTGAACACATCTTCGGTGACTTAAGAAACAACCCGCCTCGCCACCAGACAGCGGTCTGCCGTAGCGACGACGCGCAAGCCGATCATCGTACTCGGAAAATGATTTTGCAGAAACGTTCCTGCCATCGACAGCTTGAATCCGCCTAAAATCGACGTCCGCAACCATCAGTTGGTCCCGAACGCGAGCCAACCGCTCATGACTATCGTCCAGATTGCTCACGTATGTCTGAACACAACTAAAATCAACATACGAGCAATCGGGGTTTTCCATTGCAGATGCCATGCTAGTGATCTCCTTTCACTCCGCTCTAGAACTCATCGGTTGGGTAACGTACCTTACGAACTGCTGTAGTTCAACCCCAGTGCCCCAGTAGCAAGATAGGTACCTACTTTCGATTGGTTTCCATACTTATAAGCGAGTGTGTTCAGTTTAAGGTGAGTAATCGGCAGTCGCTTGGCGAAATGAATTGCAAGCAAAAACTGGCCTTACTTCTATTCGAGGCAACTCGTACACTCGTAACTGTTTGCACGTCCCGGGACGAACGAGCCTGTCTGCCAGTTGCTTTGGTCTGAGTCTTGAAGGGACTTGTGACAATTGGATGATCCAAGAAGTTAGGGCTCCCCGGAAACAATAGCCAAAAGTGCGTCAGCATCTGGCTGCACACCGATAACCGAGTGCGAACTCATCAAGGCTGATCGTTGGATGGGTTTCCAGATAGCCTTTCCGAGCGAAACAGAAAATGGAGGTCTGAGCCGAATGAATACCACTACGCTAATCGCACCGCGAGTAAAATCAGAGCCTATTGCTAGTGGCCTCAAGAACATCTGCGCATTGACGACAGTGCGCAATGATCGCATCTTTCTTCAGAAGTGGATTGAGCACTACGGAGCTGCACTAGGGCGTCAGAATCTGTTTGTCGTATTAGACGGTCATGACCAGCCAGTTCCCGACAATGCACAGGGCGTGAATATCATACGTCTTCCGCATCAGCCTTTGGAAAGGGTCCCAGCGATGCGACGTCGAGCACGAGTCATGTCCAAGATAGCTCAAGGCTTGTATTACTACTTTGACATAGCCATCGCTACGGATGTGGATGAATTCATCGTTGTTGATCCAGAGTTGAACATGGATTTGCGCGCGTATCTGAGTTCTCGTAAACTGCCAGCATCGGTTTCGGCACTTGGTTTGGATGTGGGGCAGCATTTGGCTATCGAGGAGCCGCTGGACCCCTCACAGCCTTTTTTGGCTCAGCGTCAATTCGCCCACGTTTCATCGCGATATACTAAGCCCTGCATTACGACTCGGCCACTGACCTGGGGGTCTGGAATGCATCGAATCAAAGGTCATAACTTTCACATCGATAGCCACCTTTTTCTATTCCACTTCGGAATGGTGGACTATGCATTGGCAACAGGCAAGACGATGGACCGAGACCGTTTGGCGACGGGCTGGAAGGGACACCTGTCGCGACGCGAGAAACTGTTCCAGATTATTGCCGAAAGCCAACCCGTTGACGGTGACGAATACTTCTCAACAGCTCGCAATTATCAAACTTGGCATCGACCATTTTATGCCTGGAATAAACCAGGAATGATTCCTGGAGATCCAGTGGTGCGCATCCCTGAACGATTCCGCAAGGCGGTTTAGGCATTCAATTGCCCGAAACCAAGCCGATTCGATTCGCCGGAATCACTCTCTCACTGCTTCGGTACGCAAACATTGCTTCCAACCTAGCAGACTCTTTTTAGCTTGGCAGGAAGAATTGGCTTGCGCAGAAACCATAGCCACTTCCCTCACGACTCAGCTTGACCTAGTATAATTATTGAACAGTCCCGACTGAGCGTCTTAGTTAATTAGGAAGCGAATTCATGTCTACCATCGAAAAGCGTCCATCAACCCTCTGGGATTATGAGGCTTATGCTGCTATCCCGTTTGACGGCAAGAGGCACGAAATTATCGAAGGAGAACACTTTGTGAACCCGGCCCCCAATCTGTACCACCAGGAAGTCTCAAGGCATATTCAGTTCCAACTGTACACGCAGATCGAACTTCAGGGACTAGGAAAGGTTATCGATGCACCAGTCGACTTACAGCTTTCGGCTCATGATATCGTACAGCCCGATCTGGTGATCGTGACGAGCAAACGCAAGCATATATTGACTCCAACTAAGATCAAAGGGATCCCTGACTTGGTAATCGAGATCTTGTCTCCATCCAATTCGGACCATGATCTCAAGACGAAACGCAAGTTGTACGAAAGTGCTGGTGTCCCAGAGTATTGGATCGTATCACCCGACGAGCACTATGTGCTGCAACTTGTATATGCTGACGGACAGTACAGCGGAAAGCCCGAATCCGAATTGATCACCATGAAGCTACCACCTCACGCAGGGGTAGATCTCTCGCAAGTCTGGTAAGGATGACTTTCTCTGGTTCGTAATTTCTCTGTTGGGAATACCCCACCCAAAAAAATTGTTACTGGGTTCAGGCCTCGTTTCTAGCGTTCCCTATTGCATGCTTTGAGGCATCTTAAAAGATTTTGTGCGAATAATCCTTGCCTTGTTGACGTTGGGTTCTAGGATTGAATCGCGCTGAAACTTGCGAAAAAATTTGGCCAACGGGTAACCTTGAATAACCGTTACAATCCAACCAACTAGGGCGCGGCAACTGAGAATCTTTACGCTTTCAGTCAACAGAACGCCCAACCTCGTTGACCGACGGCGGGGGCGCTGGCATCAACTGTATACAGACTTATTTTTGTGGAGTCGAATCTTCGGAGTTCCCCATGCCCTATCGTGCAACAAGCTTTTTGGCGTTAACGACTATCCTAAGCAATTTATTGCCATCATCGGCTCAGGCTGGTCCACTGATCGATTGGCTATGGGGTGGCCGACGCGCGGCTCCAGCGTACCCAGTTGGCTCGCCGGTACCCTTGGGGGTTGGCGGTGCAGTGGCGCCGGTTCAATCAGCCGGATACTGGCCCTCGACCGTTGGGTTGGCACCGACTTATTCTGTCGGCTACGCGACTCCGGGATACGTAGCTGGATACTCACCATGGGGCGCTCAATCCATAGCTCCTGCTGGGAATAATGCAGCCAACCTGGGCACTTACTACGGTGCAGCAATGCCTGTGATTGGAGCGAGTGGTGCTGGGTATAGCCCGCCGATGTGCGGTGGGATCTCGGCGGCCACCCTGCCACAGCAAGTCGTTACTTATGTTCCGAACTACAGCAGCAGCGCCCTTCGCGCTCCGGTGACCTACTACCGACCCATCATGACGACTGACCCCAATACGGGAGCACAAGTGGTCGCCATGTCACCATGTACCTCGTACCAGTACATGACGCAGCGAGTTCCAGCGCTAGGTCAAACGGCTCTGTATGGAAGCTATCCACCAGTCGCTCCGCCTGCGGCAGGGACAATGCCCAGCTATACCTTGCCCAGTGGTGGTATCCCTATCGCTCAGAATTCTTCGCCGATCAGCCTTCCACAAAGTACGATCACTCTACCGCAGACTTCGGTCACTTACGGACCCTACACCAGCTACTCGACCAGCTACCCAGCCACAACCACCTACCAGCCAGGAATCACCACGCCTCCGATCACTTCCAGCGCTCCAAGCCCAGCAGTCGGTGGAGTTCAAAACTATGCAACCCAGCCGCTAGGCGCATCACCGTACTACGGTAACAACAACGGGGGGCCTGCCGGGACAGTCTACTCGACACCCAGCCCATCAGCGAGCAGCAGTCAAGCCCCTTACGCCGCCACTCCAGGCTACCCGTCTCAGCAAAGCTACCCGTCTCAGCAAACTTATTCCTCTCAACAAAGCTATCCTTCTCAGCAAAGCTATCAGGCGAATCCGGTCTTTCCATCTGCCGCTGATCCTGCGGACAGTACGCCCAGCCTTCCGTCCTACAACGGACTGAGACCAACTTTGCGCAGCATTGTTCCAGAGGCAAGCCCTGGCAACGAATCCGCATCGGCTCATCGATCAGGAACCAGCTTGCCTTCGTTGAACGAACCCAACCGAGATCTACCTGTGATTTCTCCAATTCCAGCTCCTGATGGGCTAGAAAAACCTCGCTGGAGCCCCGGCTTGATGCGTGAGGGAGACATGACCGCACTAAGGCCTGTAACTCGCGCAGCTCAATTCGCGGGCCAATCGAAGAAGATTCTTTGGACTAGCTTTGAGTCGGACCGCTCTGGAGACAGCGCAAAACCTGCCAGTTCGGACAGTAGTTCCGTTCAATGGGCCATCCAGCTCTCACCTTCATCCAATTCCTTGGTCGAGTCGCCTTCGCATTCAGGAGAATTGAGGTTGGAAGCAAATTCCACTACCCAGCCCGCTCCTGTGGCGAACCATCCGGCCAAGCGATATGACAATAGTGGCTGGAAAGCCGGTCGATAAGACCAGCTCACCACTCTAGACGCACGACTAGTGCACTTGCGAATGACTGCATTTACCAAGGCCTATTGCCCCTGGATTGTGGCAATTAGGTGACGCCTGCCGCCTTGATTGCGATGCTCGCCCAGGTAGATTCCCTGCCAAGTTCCCAATGCCAAGCGACCATCGCGAATGGGAATAGTCACGCAACTTCCCAGTAGGGAAGCCTTAACATGTGCGGGCATGTCATCGGGCCCTTCTAACGTGTGCGTCAGCGGCAATCCCTGCTCCGGCGCTATAGCGTTGAAATAAGTTTCCAGATCTTTCCGCACGTCGGGATCTGCATTTTCGTTGATGCACAAGCTGGCCGAAGTGTGCTGGATGAACAGATGCAACATGCCAACTTTTAGTTGATCGATTTCAGGCAGTTGACCAACAATCTCTGCC
Organism: Aureliella sp.; assembly: GCA_036804625.1. Taxonomy (GTDB): domain Bacteria; phylum Planctomycetota; class Planctomycetia; order Pirellulales; family Pirellulaceae; genus Aureliella. Next base: position 23,654 of record DAIRSD010000009.1, read on the forward strand.
GTTACTAGGTGAAAACCCCTAGGCTTTGCCGATAGCGACAGCTCCACTTGATACCACAAGTCACATTCCCCTTTTCGAAAGTTGCCAACGATTCAATGGCCTGCGTTTATCTCCAATCCAAAATGTCTCATAGGCCCGAAAAAACTGCCTGCGACAGCTCGCCGCATAGGCATTACACTGGCCTTGTCACCAGTCTATGGTCATTTCGACCCGTGGCAAACGCCTGAGTTGCCATGGCAACCCTAAAAGTGAAGATATCTGCCATTACGTGGCGTCGAGGGCGCTCAGGCAATCGTCATCGGCAAGGGCTGATAGCCCATTTGAATCTGGCTTGCACAGCTTGCCCAGCAACCAGACTCTCACTCAGCCATCTACTCGGAATATCAACTAGCGCCAAGCGGTAACTATGTTAATAATCTGTCAAGAATTTTCTTGACTTCCGTCCACGAGTATGAATAATCCATCCGTAGGATTTCTGCTGCCCAGGGACGGGAAAGCCGCGAGGCTTGTGCGCATCACACTGACTTATGCCAGACGGAGTGTTGGCTGTTCATCATAGATTGTTTCCAGTCCAATTTACGGGTAGGGTAAGAACCATGAGCGACGTATGTAAGAATGTTTTTGAGGCAATTTTGAAGTATGGTCATGATGAGGATTTTGATCCAATAGTCGACGATTTCTTCGTTCCGACCGACGCTCCGGCAGGATCGTCAGAGAAAATAGAGGTACTTCGCAAGCGAGTTGAGTTGGGCCAACCTTTGTGGCATCGCGATGACCGCGTTGACTACGCTGGCCTGACCGGAGTGATTCGCCCTCGCGAATAGCCAAGTACAGTTAAGACAGCATAGTTTGCATGGAGCCCGGCTATTCAAGCTGGGCTCTTCGCATTTGACGCTGGGGCAATAGCAGCGGACACTCTCTGCCTGCAGTCACCCTAAGGCTGTTCCTTAGGAAAATCGGTGCAATGGCGGTTGAAACATTACCAGCCCGACGCGCCAGTTTTGAAGTTGCGCTATTTCCGCAAAAATCGTACTC